>DAOWMJ010000079.1 GCA_030643145.1 Candidatus Latescibacterota bacterium
AAACGGCACATAGTCCGCCCAACCCTTTGAGGCCAGATGCTTTGTTATCGCCGCCGTAAGCGTCGTCTTCCCATGATCCACGTGTCCTATCGTCCCTACATTTAAATGCGGCTTAGTCCTTTCAAATTTTTCCTTCGCCATGATTATTTCTCCTTTACTACGCCAATCCTCTTATTCTGCCCTGTATCTGCATCACCAGACTCTCGGGAACAACTTCATAATTAGAGAATTCCATCGAGTGTATAGCTCTTCCCTGAGTCAAAGACCTCAAATTTGTCGCATATCCAAACATATCAGAAAGGGGCACTAATGCTGAAATCACTTCCCCGTTCTCTTTGTGAAACATTCCTTCGATTTTACCTCTGCGAACATTAATATCTTTTATCACATCACCAACATAATCAATAGGAAGAACAATTTCAATACTCATTATTGGTTCCAGCAAAACCGGACCTGCCCGTCTTATTCCTTCAGTGACAGCTTTGCTGCCCGCAATACGAAAGGCAAGATCGGAAGAGTCAACCTCATGATACGAACCGTCAACCAAGCTTACTTCAACATCAATTACGGGGGCTCCATTTATCGGGCCTGCGCCGAGCGCTTCTCTTGCGCCCTGTTCAACGTAGGGAATATAAGTTTTTGGCACATCCCCTCCCCTGATCTTGTTAACAAATTTGAATCCTTCACCGGGAACCGGAGCAATTTCAAGTACAACATGTCCGTACTGTCCTTTTCCACCACTCTGTTTGATAAATTTACCTTCAGTTTTTACTGCTTTAGTTATTGTTTCACGATAAGCAACCTGAGGGCGACCCACATTCGCCTTTACTTTGAATTCTCTCAGCATACGCTCAACAAGTACCTCCAGGTGGAGTTCACCCATCCCCGATATAACGGTTTGCCTTGTTTCTTCATCTACCCTAACCTGAAATGTAGGATCTTCTTCACTAAGAATCTTCAAAGCCTTGGCTAAATTCTCTTCTTCAGCTTTAGCGTGTGGTTCAATCGCGACAGATATAACCGGCTTGGGGAATTTCATTACTTTCATTTGGATAGGATATTTTATATCACACAGCGCGTCTCCTGTAGAAGAATGCTTCAATCCAATAACCGCGGCAATATCCCCGGCGTAAAGCTCCTTTAGATCCTCCCGCGAGTCCGCATGCATAATAAGAGCCCTTGTAAAACGTTCCCTCTTTTTATTGGCGGTGTTTATAATATTTTCGCCCGTTTTCAACGTCCCGCTATAAACCCTAATATAATGGAGCTTCCCGACAAAGGGATCACGCATGACTTTAAATACTACTGCAGAGAAGGGATCTTTCTCAGACGCTACTCTGCTTTCTTTTTTTCCAGTAAATGGATTTATTCCTGAAACCGGCGGCACTTCCAGAGGACTCGGCAAATAATCAATTACGGCATCGAGAAGCAGCTGAACCCCCTTATTCTTAAAAGCTGAACCACAGAAAACAGGGACAATCTTAATCTCAAGGACAGCCTTTCTCAATGCCTCCTTTATTACCTCTTCGGAAACATCGTCCCCATGAACAACATGGTGTAATATTTCATCACTGAAATCCGACAACTCGCCCAGGAGGGTTTCCTGCGCTTGCCTGCATTCGACAATAAGTCTTTCCGGTATTTCCGCTTCCCTATATTTCGCGCCAAGACTGTTCTCATCGTAGTAATATGCTTTCATTTTTACGAGATTAATCAGGCCCTCAAAATTTTCTCCTGAAGAAATGGGAATAACTATTGGGACTGCATTTATATTAAACTTGTTTCGCATCATTTCGACTGTGTTTTGAAAATTCGCGCCTGCCCTGTCCATCTTATTAACAAATGCAATACGCGGTATATGGTATCTGTCAGCCTGCCTCCAAACCGTTTCAGACTGTGGCTCTACACCGCCTACAGCACAGAAAAGGACTATCAGCCCATCGATAACCCTGAAACTTCTTTCAACTTCGGCTGTAAAATCAACATGGCCGGGCGTATCAATAATGTTTATCTTGTTATCTTTCCAGAAACATGTAGTTGCGGCAGATGTGATTGTTATACCACGTTCTTTTTCCTGATCCATCCAATCCATTACGGCACTTCCATGATGCACTTCACCCATCCGAGTCACTTTCCCCGTGTAAAACAACATTCTTTCAGTAACAGTTGTCTTACCGGCATCAATATGAGCCGCTAAACCTATATTTCTTGTCTTATTTAAAGAATATTTTCTCAAAAAAGAACCTCTCCGGTATCAGGGCTAACAACCCCTCAACCGAAAAGGCCGGGGATTCAGGCAGTCCCTGAATATTCTATAGTGCTACAAAAAACTAGCAATCTATACATTTAATTATTCCCTATCTCCATCGACATCCGTTCAACTGTGCGGACACCACTATGGACTCCACCCAACTTCCCTAAAAACATTTATTACAATCCGGTTATAAAAATAGCGCCGGGCATCTTACCACTTATAATGTGCAAACGCTTTGTTAGCTTCGGCCATTCGATGAGTATCATTGCGTTTTTTGACGGCAGGCCCTTCCTTGTTGGAATCAAGGATAAACTCTGCTGCCAGCTTTTCTGCCATTGAATGATCGGATCTTTCTCTTGCAAACCCAATTATCCAGCGCATGGCAAGTGCCAGTTTTCTGTCAGGCTTTACCTCAACAGGGACCTGATACGTGGCTCCGCCAACGCGCCTTGATTTAACTTCAAGCATCGGTTTCACATTTTCCAAAGCCTTTTTGAAAACTTCCATGCCGCCTTTACCGGTCTTGGTCTCTATTATATCCAGCGCTCCATAGACTGCTTTTTCAGCTGCGCTCTTTTTCCCGTCTAACATAACATAGTTGATAAATCTGGCCAATACAACATCATGATATTTCTCATCAGGCTGAATTACTCTTTTTGGTATTTTGCCTTTTCGAGGCATCTGTTCTTTCTCCTTTAGGAAGCAGTACCCATATTCTTAGGTCTTCTGACCCCATATTTAGAACGGCCCGCTTTTCTGCCTTCAACTCCCTCAGTATCAAGAGTTCCTCTAACAATATGATAGCGAACTCCGGGTAAATCCTTCACACGTCCGCCACGAACAAGCACAATAGAATGCTCCTGCAAATTGTGCCCTTCACCCGGTATATAAGCGGTAATTTCAAGTCCGTTTGTCAATCTTACCCTTGCGACTTTCCTTATCGCGGAATTAGGCTTCTTGGGTGTCGAAGTATAGACACGCGTACACACGCCCCTTTTCTGCGGACAAGCCTGTAACGCGCGAGCCCCCGCTTTCTTTTTAATCCTTTTTCTGCCTTTCCTCACAAGCTGATTAATTGTCGGCACTTAACACCTCTCATATCAAAACAATTACAAATTGAGCACTCTAAAACAACCAATAGGATGCAGAAGAGTAAATCTATCAATTAGCAAACTTCTTGTCAAGTAATTAATTGCAATAATCGGCCCTTATTCCAACGGGTAAATTTTTGCTTACTATCTAAGATGCCCCCTCCTTCATTTCATCAATCATTTCAGATAATTCTTCATCCGTAAATTCTTTTTCCATAATTTCTTGTTCCCCTTCATCCTGCACAAGTTCCATATTCTTATATCTACGCATACCTGTTCCAGCGGGTATCAAATGGCCCATAACAACATTTTCCTTAAGCCCATGCAATCTGTCAACCTTGCCTTGTGTCGCGGCATCAGTAAGAACCCTCGTTGTTTCCTGGAAACTTGCGGCTGAAATATAGCTATCTGTGCTCAAAGAGGCTTTTGTTATTCCAAGCAGAAGCGGCTTGAAGGTTGCGGGTGACCCTTTTTCCTTAATAGTCTTCGCGTTTTCTTTTTTAAAGATCTTTTTACTTACAACATCGCCTTCGAGAAAGATTGTAGAGCCAGGATCTTCAACAAGAACCTTTTGAAGCATCTGACTCACTATAACCTCAATATGTTTATCATTTATATGAACACCCTGAAGCCTGTAAACCTCCTGAATCTCATTCACAAGGTATTCCTGAACGGCATTCACACCTTTGATATTCAAAATATCAAAGGGATTGACCGGACCTTCCGTAAGGTTATCGCCAGCTTCAATCTTGTCACCTTCATAGACCCTTAAATGTTTACCCTGAGGAACAGAATAGGTCCTTTTATCGCCACTTTCACTTTCCACAACAATCTTACGGATACCCTTCGCCACAGGTCCAAACTTAATGATTCCATCTATCTCTGAAACAACTGCCGCAGTTTTGGGCTTGCGTACCTCAAAAAGCTGAGCAACTCTCGGTAATCCCCCTGTAATGTCGTGCGTTTTTGTTATTTCCTTCGGTATCCGGCATATTACGTCTCCGGGCAGGACATCCTCGTCATTATGCACAACCAATCTCGCTCCGGTGGGAATTAGGAAATTCCCGGTGATATTACCTTTTTTATCAATCATTTCAATGTGGGGATGCAACTTTTTGTCGCGATCATCCTCGATTATTCTCCGCCTGAGGCCTATTTTATCGTCGAGTTTTTCATTCAGAGTGACTCCTTCAACAATGTCGCAGAAACGCAATTTCCCGCCCTTATGCGAAATAATAAAGTTTGAATACGGGTCCCATTCATAAATTATTTGACCCTTTTTCACTTCGGCTCCATCATCAACTTTAAGAAGCGCTCCATAAGGCACACCAAAACGCGCTCTTATTCTGTCCCTGTTCTTGCTAAATATAATGACTTCGCCCTTTCGGCCAATCACCTTTTTCTCCTGGTCACGGTCATCAACTGATTTGATTCTTTCAAATTTTATAACCCCTTCATGCGAACAAAGTTTTTGTGTATTTTCAGCAATTCTGCTTGCCGTCCCTCCCACATGAAACGTTCTCAAGGTGAGCTGGGTTCCAGGTTCCCCGATACTTTGCGCCGCGACAACACCAACCGCCTCACCAAGATCAACCATTTTGCCTTCGGCAATATTACTGCCATAGCAGAGAGCACAAGCTCCTCTTTCGGATTCGCATGTCAACACGGATCTTATTTTAACAGTTGATACCCCTCGTTCCTCTATATCTTCCGCTGTATCTTCATCTATGAGGCTGTTAGCTTCCGCCAGCACCTCTCCGCTATGAGGATCAACAACGTCATCTATTGCAACACGTCCCAGGATTCGATCGCTTAGAGATTCTATAACTTCTTCACCTTCTTTAAGCGCGGATGCGTCAATTCCCCTTATCGTTCCACAGTCATGTTCTGTTATAATTACATCCTGGGCCACATCAACCAAACGCCTCGTCAAATAACCGGCATCTGCTGTTTTAAGAGCCGTATCAGCCAACCCTTTCCGGGCGCCGTGCGTGGAGATAAAGTACTGCAACACTGATAAGCCTTCTTTAAAATTTGCAGTAATAGGCATTTCGATAATTTCGCCGATTCCACCTGTGATTGTCTTCTGAGGTTTGGCCATCAACCCACGCATTCCGGCAAGCTGACGTATCTGATCTTTGCTCCCTCTCGACCCTGAATTTGCCATCATATAAATAGGGTTAAATCCACCCTGATCCTCACTCAACGCATCATTCATCGCGTCAGCTACATCATTAGTTGTGTGAGTCCAAATATCAATCACCTTGTTGTACCGTTCGCCATCTGTAATAACACCGTTTGCATATTGCTTTAGAATTTTCTCAACTTCCTTTTCAGCTTTCTGGATCATATCCGATTTCACCATCGGTACAACAATATCATCAAACCCGAATGTTATCCCGGCTTTTGTGGCAAACTCAAATCCAGTTTTTTTCAATCTCTCAAGGAACTGAACCGTCGCGTAATTCCCAAGCCTCTTGTAGCTTTCCGCGACCAACTTATTAAGAGCGGATTTATCAAGAAGCTTGTTAACAAATTCAAGTTCATCGGGAACTATACCGTTAAAAATCAGCCTGCCAACAGTTGTTTCCACCAATTCCCCGTCTATTCGTACTTTGATAAGGGCATGAAGATTAACAACACCGCTATCGCGTGCCATTATCGCTTCCCGGGGAGAGAAAAATATCTTTCCTTCACCCCTGCTCCCCACTCTCTCCACTGAAAGGTAATATATTCCAAGAACCATATCCTGTGAAGGTGTGGCCAACGCTCCGCCATGAGCGGGAGACATAATATTATTCGCCGACAGCATCAATGTCCGTGCCTCCAGTTGTGCCTCAAGTGACAGAGGCACGTGAACAGCCATCTGATCACCGTCAAAGTCAGCATTAAAGGCGGCGCACACTAGTGGATGAATCTGTATAGCTTTACCTTCAATAAGTGTCGGGTGAAATCCCTGAACTCCCAATTTGTGCAAAGTTGGAGCTCTGTTAAGCAAAACGGGATGCCCCTTTATTATTTCTTCGAGGATATCCCATACCTCAGGTCTTTCACGTTCTACAAGTTTTTTAGCGCTCTTTACGGTCTGAACATATCCCTTTTCTTCAAGCTTACGTATAATAAAAGGTTTAAATAATTCCAGAGCCATTGATTTCGGAAGACCGCATTGATCTATTTCAAGTTCGGGGCCTACCACAACTACAGACCGGCCGGAATAATCCACTCGTTTCCCTAGAAGGTTTTGGCGGAAACGGCCTTTCTTCCCTTTAAGCATATCACTTAAACTCTTAAGAGGCCTGTTCCCATGCCCCCTAACCGGGCGGGAACGCCTCCCGTTGTCAAATAACGCGTCAACAGCCTCCTGAAGCATTCTCTTTTCATTTCTCAATATCACTTCGGGGGCCCGTATCTCTATAAGTTTTTTTAATCTATTGTTGCGATTAATAACCCTTCTGTACAAATCGTTCAAATCAGATGTCGCGAACCTGCCCCCCTCCAGAGGAACGAGAGGACGCAAATCAGGTGGAAGCACAGGAATGGCTTCAAGTATCATCCACTCCGCCTTGTTGGGACTATTGAGGAAAGCTTCCATTACTCTGAGACGTTTAAGCACTTTTTTCTTACGCTGGACAGAGGTTTCAACTTTCGATTGCGCTCTAAGTTTAACAGCTTCTCCTTCAATATCCACCTGCGCCAACAGCTCACGAATAGCCACTCCACCCATCTTCGCTGTAAATTCAACTTCTTTTTCAACAAGTTCGAAATATGTTTCATCATCAATAAGCTGCATGTACTTTAACCCTGATTCCCCGGGGTCTATTACAATGCGGGATTCATAATAAAAAATCCGCTCAAGATCACGAATAGAGATATCCAACATATATCCGATACGGCTGGGGATACCTTTTAGAAACCATATGTGAGCAACCGGCACGGCCAGTTCAATATGGCCCATTCGGTCTCTTCGGACTTTTGAATGAGTAACCTCAACACCGCATCTGTCACAAATTACTCCCCTGTAACGAATCCGTTTATACTTGCCGCAGGCACATTCCCAGTCTTTCACGGGGCCGAATATTCTTTCGCAGAAAAGGCCATCCTTCTCCGGCTTAAAAGAACGGTAATTAATAGTTTCAGGTTTTAAGACTTCCCCATAACTCCAGGAACGAATAGCTTCCGGTGAAGCTAGCTTAATCCCCATTGCCGAAATCCCGCTGGGATAATCTCGATTTTTATCAAAGAAGGTAGTATACAAAGGAAACCTCCAACTCTTTATTCTCTTTCAAGGCTTACATCCAGACACAAACTCTGAAGTTCTTTTAATAATACACTAAACGATTCGGGCAACCCCGGCTCAGGAGCGGTTCCACCCTTCACAATCGCTTCATACACTTTGCTTCTTCCAACAACATCGTCAGATTTAACAGTCAATATCTCCTGAAGACAGTACGCGGCACCATAGGCCTCCAGCGCCCATACTTCCATTTCACCAAATCTCTGGCCGCCAAATTGTGCTTTACCGCCAAGCGGCTGCTGTGAAACAAGCGAATAAGGCCCGATAGATCTCGCGTGAATTTTATCATCAACGAGGTGTGAAAGTTTCATCATATAAATATACCCGACTGTAATCCTGTTATCGAAGACTTCTCCAGTGAAGCCGTCGTAAAGAACAGATTTTCCATCCTCGGGTAATCCGGAGTCCTTAAGCGCTTCCTTAATTTCGGCCACAGTCGCTCCATTAAACACAGGAGTAATAGCTCTTGCTCCCTTTTTGTGTATCGCCCACCCAAGATGTGTCTCAAGAATCTGTCCAACATTCATTCTGCTTGGAACTCCGAGCGGATTCAATACAATGTCAACAGGCATTCCATCTTCCAAGTAAGGCATATCTTCTTCAGGAACTATCGTAGATATAACTCCTTTGTTCCCATGTCTCCCGGAAATTTTGTCGCCAATAGCTATTTTTCTTTTCCGTGCAATGTACACCTTCACCAGTTTGTTTACCCCCGGAGGAAGCTCATCGCCACGTTTCATCCTTTCAAGTTCTTTTTCATATTTTGTCTCAATCCCATCGATAGCCCTGGCGGCTGTTTCCATCAAAGATTGAATTTTCTCGTCAACATCCGCATTTTTCACTATAGGCAATCCCCAGTGCAGGTAATCAACAGCTATGTTTTCAAGCAATTTTTCCGTGATCTTCCTGCCCGCTTTTGCCTGTATCTCACCAGTTTCCGAATGAATAAGCTTTTCCGTTGTCTGTCCAAGCATTAATTTTTCCAGCCGCTCTTTTCTCCTGGCTTTTACAAAATCTTTTTCCTCCTGGGCCCTTTGGTTCAGGGTTTTTATCTTTTTCTTTTCGTGATTTTTTGCCCTCTCGTCACGTTCTTTTCGGGAAAATAGCTTCACATCGATTACTATTCC
>DAOWMJ010000042.1 GCA_030643145.1 Candidatus Latescibacterota bacterium
AAGAAAAACTTGTATATTTCTTTGGAAAAGAACAAGCGGATGGTAGTTCCGGGATGCGCAATCTGCTTGGAGGTAAGGGAGCGAATCTCGCCGAAATGGCGAATATAGGTATTCCCGTACCTCCCGGATTCACTATTTCAACAAAGGTGTGTATTTATTTTTACGAGCATGATGGGTCCTATTCTAAAGGCTTCAAAGAAGAGGTAATGAAACAGTTAGGGAAAATAGAAGAAGAAATAGGATCAAAATTCGGCGATGCCGATAATCCTCTTTTACTTTCTGTTCGATCTGGAGCGCGCATTAGCATGCCCGGGATGATGGATACGGTTTTAAATCTTGGACTTAACGATGATACGGTAAATGGTATCGCTGAAAAGTCCGGCGACTGGCGTTTCGCCTGGGATTGTTACCGTCGTTTTATTCAGATGTACGGCGATGTTGTTCTCGCGATGAAACCTGAAAATAAGGATGCCATTAATCCCTTTGAGGAAATTCTTATAAAGAAAAAAGAAGAAAGAGGAACACAGAATGACATTGATCTGAATGTCGATGATTTAAAAGATATTGTATCAAAATATAAAAGCTTAATCAGGAAAAGAACAGGTGTCGATTTTCCGGATGATCCGAATGAACAACTCTGGAATGCCATTGGGTCTGTCTTTAATTCCTGGAATAATGACCGCGCTATTGCCTACAGGAAACTAAACGGGATTCCACATAATTGGGGCACAGCGGTTAATGTACAATCTATGGTATTCGGAAATCTTGGCAAAGAATCGGGAACAGGGGTGGCTTTCACGAGAAATCCGGCAACCGGAAAAAATAATTTCTATGGTGAATATCTAATGAACGCTCAGGGGGAAGATGTTGTCGCCGGGATAAGAACGCCTCATCCGATAAATATCTATCAGAAGGGGGACACTGGTCTTCCTTCACTGGAAGAGGAGATGAAAGATATATATGAGCAGCTTCTTAACGTTAGGACACGTCTTGAAAAACACTACAAAGATATGCAGGATATTGAATTTACGATACAGAACAGAAAGCTGTGGATTCTGCAGACCCGAACCGGAAAGAGGACCGGGTTTGCCGCTATAAAGATTGCTGTAGATATGGTAAGAAATGGGATCATCTCGAAAGAAACGGCTATTTTGCGATTGGACCCTGAACAGCTAAATCAATATCTCAGGCCGGTTTTTGATATTGAAGAGAAGAAAAAAGCCGTTGATGAAGGGCGTCTTATTGCCAGTGGAATTAATGCCGGTCCCGGCGCCGCGTCTGGAAGGGCCGTCTTTTCCGCGTATGACGCCGAGATGAAGGCGAAGGAAGGCGAAAATGTAATTCTAGTCAGAATAGAAACAAGTCCAGAGGATATTCGTGGTATGAGCGCGGCTGAGGGTATTCTTACTTCCACAGGCGGAGCTACTTCACACGCGGCGCTTGTCGCGAGGCAGATGGGAAAGGTTTGTGTTGCAGGCGCGAAAGATCTGAATATTGATTACAAGAACCGCCTTATTAAAGTTGGTGGTACCGTTATAAGGGAGCTGGATTATATATCCCTGGATGGGACTACCGGAGAAGTGATTTCCGGAAAGGTCAATACTACTCCATCAGACGTTATTCGTGTAATGGATGGTTCACTTGAAAGGGAGAAATCGGAAGTTTATTCAGACTATGAGGAACTTATATCCTGGGCGAAAGAAATTAAGACCCTTGGAGTAAGAGCAAATGCCGACAGGCCCGAACAGTCCTATTTAGCTCTTTCCTTTGGAGCGGAGGGCATTGGTTTGTGCCGAACGGAGCATATGTTCTTTGAGGGCAAGAGGATCGACGCGGTAAGAGAAATGATTTTAGCCTCTGATATTGAGGGAAGGGAAAAAGCCCTTTCAAAACTCCTTCCTATGCAGAGAGAAGATTTTCGTGGAATCTTTAAGGCAATGGACGGCCGGCCGGTGACAATCAGAACTCTTGATCCTCCATTGCACGAATTTTTACCCCATGACGAGGATGAAATTTCCGAGCTGGCTTCGATTATGGGTGTAACCAGGGATAAATTGACTTCGAAAATCGTTTCTCTCAAAGAATCGAACCCAATGCTTGGACATAGGGGGTGCCGTCTCGGCATTGTATATCCTGAGATAACAAGAATGCAGGCGAGGGCGATTTTTGAAGCTGCATGCGAGCTTGCCCTTAAGGGATTCAACCCAAGGCCCGAGATCATGATTCCCCTTATTGGTTCGGTAGAGGAGTTTGTGCTGCAGGAGGAAATTGTAAGATCGATTGCTTTGGAGGTTCAGGAATCGTTGGGTGTAAAGGTTGATTATCTTGTCGGGACAATGATTGAAATTCCGAGGGCTGCTTTGACAGCCGGCAGAATAGCCGAGAAGGCTGAGTTCTTCTCATTCGGAACGAATGATCTTACTCAGACGGTATTTGGCCTAAGCCGAGACGATTCCCCGAAGTTTATGAATGAATATCTCGAGAAAGAAATATGGCCGGCCGATCCCTTCCAAAAACTGGACATAGAGGGTGTTGGTGAACTTATCAGGATTGCTGTTGAAAAAGGGCGGAAACGAAAGAATGATCTAAAAATTGGAATATGCGGTGAACATGGCGGGGATCCCTCTTCAGTACTCTTTTTCAGTGAAGCTGGGTTTGATTATGTAAGCTGTTCCCCTTTCAGGGTGCCCATTGCGATACTTGCCGCCGCGCAATCGGCTCTTAAAAGTGACATGTAACCGAGTTGGATAAAAAGGAGATTCTTATCAAAGAAAAACCTCAAAGAGATAAATTGTCAAAATTACTGAAAAAATCGTGGGAGGTATTTAAAGATTCCCCAGTTTTGAGGATCTCTGTCATTAAAATGATGTTCGTATCTACCGTGATCCTGATAGTAATTTATTCAAGCGTTTTATTATGGATAGATATGGCTTTGGGGAAAGCTCTTCTTATGTGGACAATACCGGCGATAATTCTTTATACACTGATTATATTATCGAATCTTCGCTTTCTTTGTGATGATAGCGGAAAAATGAAGAGACACTTTCAGGCACCGAATATTCTGACGAGTATACGTATTATTTCTGTTGTTCCCATGATTGTTTTGTTCTTCAGGGGATACTTGTATGGAGCGTTGGCAGTATATTTTCTGACGGTTATTACTGATGTAGCGGATGGATATATAGCGCGAAAATTTTCACAAACAACAAAAATGGGATTAATGCTGGATCCGGTTGGAGATATATTATCGACGGAGTCGGCATTTTTCTTTCTGTGGATGAGGGCTGATTTTCCCTTATGGCTTCTTGTTTTGTTGACAGTCAGATATTTTCAATTCTTTGCCGGTCTGGCTTTGCTCTATTTCTTTGACAAGAGACCTATTCTTAGAGCTACAATAATAGGGAAGGTTGTTGGAATAATCCAATTTTTGGGAGTGGTGATCCTTGTGTATCAAAAAATCGTTCCGGAATTTGTGTTAGGAAATATCTTGAATAATTCTTTGTTACTGACTCTGGCCTTGTCCTTTATTGCTGTTATTGTTTCTCAAACATTGATAGGAATAAGTGCAATCAGGAGCAAAAGGGAGAATTCTGTAATTTCAGGAGGATACTAATGGATTTTGGAGGGGACCTCGCTGTTCTGGATCCCTCGATTGTATTTCAGATGGTGAACATAGCGAGACTTACAGGTAAAATAAAGCTAATAACTATTGACAATGTGGCAAGTTTATACTTCGACGATGGAGAGCTTGTCTATGCTACTATTGACACGGGAACGAAGAGGGTCGGAGAGATCCTTATTGAAAAGAATTTAATTAATGAGGATCAATTGAAGCACGCCCTCAGGGAAAGCCGCGAAGAGGGTGTAAATAAAAGGATTGGCGATGTCCTGATTGAAAAAGGAAATATCGGTTACGAGGTGCTTGTATCGGTTATACAGGAACAGATAAAGATGGTGGTTTACACTGTTCTGCAATGGAACGAGGGTCAGTTTGTCTATTTTGATGGCTCCAGGACGGGAAATGAAGATATACTGCTTGATGTCAAGCTGGATCATCTTTTACTTGAAGGTTTAAAGCGGTTGGATGAAGCTGGAACTAATTAGTCATTTCTGCGGTAAATATTCTTTGATCGCGGTTGTTGTGATCTGTCTTTTAGTATGGGCGGGATCATCATCCGGGGTTACTATGGAAACTACCAGATCTGAAGCAATGGGTGGAACACGCACGTCGTTCCCGGATGAGGCATCTGTAGTTTTTCTTAATCCTGCGGCTATCTCAAATGTTTATAAAACTCTTTTTTATTCTGACTATAGCAATAACCGCATAAGAGAGGTAAAGGCTGCGTTTGCAGTACCTTTGGAAAAACTGGGAATAGGATTATCGTTGTGCAGCAGAAGGAATGACGAAAATGAAGTAGCCGACTATATTGCCGTCGGCGTTTCGAAAATGATATTCAGCGGAACACCCGATACCTATATCGAAATTGGAGCAAATTTCAGAATCGAACGGTTTGCTTTTGATTTCTACTCCGGTTGTTCCGCCTGTGGGAAAACGAGGTTGTCCGACTCGGATGTTACCGGTGATATTGGAATAATATTAAGGCCTCTTCCTTTAGTTTCTTTCAGATATATAGACGAGAAAGCGCGAAAAACCGATAAGCTGGATTATGATTCTGATATTATCGGGGAGAAAGGCAGAAGAGTTGGAGCTACGTTGCATCTCAGGGATAAACTCGTTGTCTCATGGGAAAGAGAGTATCGGGATAGTAGTGTGATTAACCATTACGGATTTTGTCTGAAAACAGGAGTGCCTCTGGAGCTTATGGGTGGTTTTTCCGGGGGAGCAATCTCCGGTGGGGCAAGGTTAAAATGGGGGTTTCTACGGGTTTCGTTCGCGTTTTCTCAGGATGGTAAAGAAGGTATTCATCAAAGAATATCTTTTGAAATCGCGCCCGGTCAATTTTCAGGCGGGACAACTGAATAGACATGATGACTTTTGAAATAAAGCAATGTATGAAAAGATGGTTTAAGAGAATCAGGTTTGGTCTCCCTCTCTTTAAAACAGATATTTCTTTGACTATTATTTCCTTATTCTTAATCTTTTTTATTTTTTTCTTTTCGGCGAGCCCGGTTTTGTCGTCCGATTCAAAATCATATTACAAGTGGTCAGCACTTTACAGAAATGATGTTGAAATTTATAGAAACGCACAGCCCTTTTCCTGGAATGCCATGCTGGATGAATCTCATCTAAGTGACGAGATTGTTCTTATGGCAAAGGGGAGGAATATAAAAACGTTCAATATATTTCTGAAGTGTTCAACCGGAGGAAAGAATACAGAGTCGATTGATTACAAAAACTTATTTTACCTTAAACAGGGGCATATCGGCGTTGATTTGTTCAACAAAAAACTATATCTAAAAACATATCTAAGGGAGAGGGTTTATCAATCGAGAATGATATTATTACCGGTTGTTTCCAGCGATTCTCCTTATCTGATGGGAAATACCATGGGAGTAATTGCCGGGATTGTTGCTGGTAAATGGGCTGATATACGCTATACTGAAGCGAGAATCTCTGAAATTAAATCCGAATATTACAATGGGGGACTCCCTGATTTTAATAACACAGGCGCGAGTTTCAGGTTTTTTAATGCAACTCTTAAATGGAGAGAGAAAAGTCATTTTAGCCTGTTTATATCAGAAACACAATCAATTCAAATAGGTGAAGCTGTAACTTTTGGTTTCAGCAGCGGGTTAGACTTTTTCGGAATCAGGATGCTGACGGAGTACACTGAGAGAATAGGCGGTTCTTTTCTTGATCTGAATAAAGAATCTTTGAGTGGTTTCGATCTGAAGAAATTCGGTGAAGAGGGAATAAGTCAGCTCTTTCCGGATAATTCCGCTTTCTCAGTGGAAGTGCAGGGTGCGAGGTTGAAGAACCCCTCTCTTGGTTCTATTCTATTTCTTCCCGGGTATAGATGCTATGGAGTTGATTACAGTAATCCTGAAGGTGAAATAAGAAGTTCGCTGATTGAGAGCTATATTCTTTCTCAATGGAGGCATCCTAAGCTCGATGTGACCTTCAAGGTGAAAGGTGGAGATATTTACTCTTATGATTCCAGCGAAGGGTATAAATATGTAAGGAATACTCTTCATATGCGTTTTAAGACTGGGTTTATCTTGGACGGAGGACTTCTGGTTAGAGAAGGAAGGCGATCTTCATATCTTGTAACCATAGAAGATGATAATCAGTTCAGCCGGCTTCTTACCACTTTCCGTGTTGATGATTGCCAAGGCGAAAAGAAAATTTCTTTTTTATCCGATGGATGGATAAACATTACAGATTCTTGGCTATTGCGGAGTTCTCTATATTTGTACAAATCGACAGAGAGCAGGTACAGTATATCTCTTGAATACAGGCCATCGCGAAGGTTTGTTTTCAGGGCCTCTTTTGGTTCTTTTAATCCTTCTTACTGCGCGATTGCGCTGAATCAAGGCTGGGAACCGGATTTGGCGGAAAAAAACAGAAAGATTTATTTCTTTACAAGAATATGGCTTGGGGGGATAAGAGATTGAAGGCTATTTACAAACAATGGATTAGGCTTTTTCTTATTACTCTTTTTGTTTCCGCGGGTTCTACGGCTAAAGGGGGGGTATTTCTTGATGGGGAAGAGATAGTCTTTGGTTTATCAGTGTCCCGGGGAGCTTCTGTTTATCTGGTAGGCGATTTTAACGGCTGGAATCCGACAATAGACAAAATGATATGGAACAACAATCAGTATGAAATCAGGTTGTTTTTATTGCCGGGCAAACACAGGTATCTCTATGTGGTTAATGGAGAATCGAGACCGGATAGTGATCATTCTTTCAGGGATAAAGATGGTAATTCCTGTTTTTACTTCAGGGAAGATAATGGGCGGTATACGCTCTGTTTTTCGGAAGAATTCAGGGTTAATAGTAAAACAAGAACAGTTGAGCCTGAGTTGTCGGCTGAAATCGCGACTATTTATAATAAAGACTATTTTATGGCTTCTCTGAAGGGTAATTTTGACGGAAATATTGACGGAAATACAAGACTTAGGATTTCATCCGCGCTGCTGAGGGATAGCGGGAGAGAGGATAAAAATATCGGTCCTGTGCTTTTGCGGTCCGAAGCGCTAAACGCGATTGGCAAATGGAAGATAAGGGCATTTTACCGGATGGGGAAATTGGGGTTTGATGATCCTCTTGAATTAATCGGCGGGGTTGGGCCATATGATTATCCCCTTGGATTATTTTGCAGGGGGGTAGATGTTGGTGTGGCGCTGACGGAAAAATTTTCCGGAAGAGTGTTTTACGCGGGAAGGCTTGAGGGTTACAGGAGTGGCCTTGAAACAGGAGAGCCCGACCCTGTATATGGTAATCTGCTTCAGTTTGTGGACAGGGATCCCAGAGATTCGGATATTATTGGCGCAACATTTGGTGGAACGGTCGGGGCGATTAATGTACGCTATCTTTTCCGTCGCGATAAACGTTATGTCGAGTGGAGTTTTTCTGGAGATGAGAGTGAGTGTTTGTTCGGCGGCGCTGAAGAGGTGAATATTAACGGGTTTTGGTGTTCTTATAAGCCTTGTGACAGCACAATGATTGAATTGGAATATTTAAGTGGAAGCACTTCTTTATCTCAAGCGGAAGAGCTCTTGAGCCGGGAGGAAGAGTGCTGTTGGAATAGTGGGAGTGGGGAGTCGGGCTGGAAATTATATGCTGGTATAGAGAGAAAATTCAAAGCGGCTGATTTGGAATTTTCCTATTCTTGTCATAGAAAAAACGACAGTTTCAAAGAAGGTCTCGGAATGAAGAATGGTATGAGGCAAACAGTAGGATTTGATGCCGGTATGACAATTTCCGGGTTTCATTGGGGTGTAGGGGGTGTTGCCGAGAATTATACAAATCTGCCTCCCGAGTATTTCTGGTTCAAGAGAAAGAACTTTTGGCTGGATGGTGACACGATTGATTCAAACCGCCTTTTCTTTCTTAGATCATCGGGTATTTACAGTGTGCGTTTGGAAGCAAGGAGGCTGAATACTGAAAACACGAAATTTCCCTGTTCAGGCAATCTGGATTTATCTTTACTATTGATGTGTGAAAGGGATAATTTTTCCGATAGAGTAATAGAAATGAAAATAATACATTCGATTCCGGCTCGATTGCTTATTCCATTTAAGATAGTTGGGAATAATTCATTTTTTAACGGGATCGATTTATTGGCGGATATACGGGGTATTCTTTACAATCATCAGAATTGGAGTGGTAAACGCGGGTTTATTGATCCCTTTTTCGCGTTGAGAAAAGGGTTTTCGGATTCTTCATGGTGTATGTTTGGGGTTGGCTTAAATCCATATGTCTTTGACAAATGGCATTACAGCATTACTTGCGACGGAAGGGAAAAATTTCTGGAAAATAATGGGGTTTTCCGGAAATCAGCGGGTTTGAATCGGAGCGAATGGTTAGAGATTTTGGGAAATGCTGAAGAGGAAATGTCCTCGAGCTGGATAATTTCTTTTGAAGCGAGTCTCGCTTTCTGATATAAGGGAGTTATGACTAGAATAAGTTCGATCTTGCTGGTTCTGATACTATTTTTATCATGCGCGGGATATATCGATAAATCGATAGAATCTCCTGTGATAGAAGATAATGGTGTGACTTTTTATGTGAGAAACAACTCTGCTAAGGTTGTACAGGTTGCCGGTGACTGGAATAATTGGGCGAGGGGAGATGCAGGTGAAGGGGAGATGCTGGTTGGACTAATGACTAGAAATGATTCAGCACTGTATTGGGAAAGAACTGTTGAGCTTGAAAGTGGCCGGTATAAGTACAGATTTTTATTTAATGAATCTATCTGGATACTGGACCCGAACAATCCAAGAATTATTGACGATGGAAAAGGAGGGAAGGCAAATCTTTTGATAGTGCCGTAATTATGAGAATAAAAAGAAATATCTTTAATCTGTTAACTGTTCTTCTGCTTTTTACATTGATTGGATGTGGTAGGTTAACACGATTTGGGGGGACAAATATCGAATCTTCTGCCGGGCCGGAGGTCATAGATGGTGGAATCAGATTTTCAGTTTATTCAACTGAAGTTAAAAAAATAGCTATCGCGGGAACTTTTAATAACTGGTCAAAATCGATTGATTTTCTCTCCCGCAATGATGAAAAAGGGGTATGGGAAATCACATTGCCCTTATCGGCCGGCAGGTATGAGTACAAGTTTGTGATTGACGACAAAGAGTGGGTTCCTGATCCAGGAAACATAAATAGTGTTGATGACGGGTTCGGAGAGGTGAATTCTGTTGTTATAGTGCGATAAAATTCCCAAACTTAATGCCTTCCCTGAAAATGATATTGAGTTTATTCAGGGAAAATGGGATATCATCCTATTTTCAGCTGCGAGAATAATCACGTTCCGTTGATAAATTCACGCAAAGATAGTAATAGTAAATAGAGGGGGAATTCTAGTAAAATCTCCTATGTTGCATTTTGCCCTGGGTTGCTGTACTCTTGTTTTAAGAAAGAGATTGTTTTAACGCCATGTCTGGATCTTAAATAACAAATATTTGTGTGGTAGGGCGCTTCTTTTAGTTAAAAAAGAGAATTACTATAAATATCGCAGCTTGTATAATAGTAGTAAGTTAGGCTATATTTGAGTGTAATATGGTATCCTGGAGAAATTGATTATTGTTATTGGATGAATCCCCGGGTAATCCTGGAGGAAGGTTAGGAGCGGGTGGTGCTGGCATCTGGTATATACCTTGCCCGTTAAAAGCGAATAATGTATACGAGATTGAATAAGTTTATTGCAGATTTAAAGGAGCACAATAGAGTTTTATTGTTGTTCATATTTCTTGGTTTACTTATATATCCAGCCGATAGTTTAAATGCCGCCCCAGGAAGTGGTACAGCAACGATTACTCCATCAGGTGATGTAACTGTAGGAACGTATGGTGAATGGACAATTACGTATACAGCCGCTGAAAACTTCTCAAATGGAGAGATTTCGCTTCTGATCCCCGCTGGTTGGACACTGCCACAGTCGACGAATAATTCAGCCGCTGGTTATATTACCGTGTCAAGTGAAGGAGAGCTGGCTGTAGATCCGATTAGTATAGGCGCAAGAACAATTGTAATATCTTTAGATTCACTTTCTACTGGTGAGACAGTTGATATAGTATATGGGGATAGTACTCTTTCATCTTCCGGACAGGCTAAGGCTCAAAATAGCGTAGAGTCGGATATTGAATTTACGGTGAGTTCGGATCCTTCAAGCAGTTTTCCTGTCGCGATAGCGTTGGCACCAGTGTTAAGCACTACTTCGGACGCGGTTGTTAGTATCGTTTTCACTACCACGCCAAGAACTGTGATTGCCGGTGATATAGCGGATATAATGAGACTCCAAACTGTGGATCAATACAATAATCCAAGTCCTGTGGTTTCAGATCAGACTATAAATCTTTCTTCTACTTCTTCTGATGGTGATTTTTCACATCTGGGGGGTGGGGGGTTCAGTGAGACTTCAAGTGTTGTTATTTCCACAGCAGAAGATACGGTTTCTTTCTATTACAGGGATATTGGCGAGGGTACTCCGGATATCACAGCTTCAGCGATGGGTCAATCGTGGACTGTGGCTCAACAGCAGGTTACCGTGAATCCCGCAGCGCCCCTGAAAGTGGAGATTTCACCTCGCGATTCAACAATAACAGCCGGAGATTTTGCCAGATACAAAATTGTTATTGAAGATGAATTTGGTAACGAGAGTCCGGTTTCATCTGATCAGGTTATTCAATTGATCGCGACAGGAGGGTCATTTTATACAGTTTCAAATCACGCCGTCCCAATATTAGAAATAACTATTCCAACTGGAAACAGCTCTGTGCAGGTGGACTATAGGCACACGGAAATGGAAACGACCTTGGGCTATATGCTTTTGTTTATGGACAGTGATGGAAGTCCTCCCGCGCTCGAATCAACTAACACTAACGTATATGTAAACCATGCTGAAAAAGATTTAGGTTCAACGGCTATTTCAGCGGGCCGAGATACGGTGACAGCGGACGGAGTTGATGAGCTGACAATTACGGTAGTGGTGAAAGATATTTATGATAATCCTATCGACGGCAGTGTAGTGGTATTTACGGCTACCGGAAGCGGGAATAATCTAACGCAGCCTGTCGGTGTAACGGGGGCGGATGGAGTGGCAACGGGAAGCTTAAGTTCGACGGCGGCTGAGGGGAAGGTAATAAAGGCGGCGATAGACGGGTCGAATATGACAGACAGCCTGGAAGTTCTGTTTGAGCCG
>DAOWMJ010000233.1 GCA_030643145.1 Candidatus Latescibacterota bacterium
TCAACACTTCCGCGATTCCACTCATACCGATTCCACCGATACCAACAAAATGAATATGTTTTGTTTTTCCCAGCATATTCTACTCTTTCGATCGAAAATCTCTTTTTCTGTCACTCACGATACGCCCCCCGAGTTATCCTTAAAATCTTTTTCGGCAAACTCCACGATATCATCTACAATTCTGGAAGCGGCATCCCTGACACCGACCTTAAGGGCAAATTTCTTCATCTCCTCAAGTCTGCCGGGATCCTTTAAAAATCCATCCATTACACTTTCAAGCTTTTCTCCATTTAATTCAGAATCATTTATCATTACAGCCGCTCCGGCACTCTCGAGAAACCGCGCGTTATAAATCTGATGATCATCAACGGAATGGGGATATGGTACAAGTATTGATGGGAGCCCTACAACGGCAAGTTCTGAAACACTCAGCGCTCCCGCCCTCGCCAAAGCAATATCAGAGACTTCATAAGCATCCCGAATATTTAATATATAATCAGAAACAAACACCCTTTCGGCCATCTCTCCAAGTCTCTCTTTTACCCATTGGTATTCACTGGAACCTGTTTGAATTATCCCCTGGACTTTTGTATTGGAGAGAAAAAATTCAACCGCCGCACGGTTAAGAGAATGCGCTCCCTGACTTCCACCAAACACTAAAAGAGTAGGAATATCTCTTTTCAATCCAAACGATTCTAAAGATTTTCCCCTGTATTCATCAGTCATGATTCTGCGGAGCGGATTTCCGGTTATAACTAGATTATTTTTCTTTTTAAAATATTTCGCTGCACTCTCAAAACCGAGATAGACACGGTCAGCCACCCTAGATAAAACCTTGTTTGTAATCCCGGGAATTGAATTTTGTTCCTGGAGCATTACCCCGCATCTACATATAGATGAAGCGATTACAACAGCCGCACTGGCATATCCTCCGAAACCCAGAACTATGTCCGGCTTAAATCTCAATTGAATTATAAAGGCCTGTAATATTCCCACCATCAAACTGAATGCCGTATTTATCAAACCGAAAATCTTCTTACCTCTCATTCCCCGTGAACTAATTAATCTGGTATTATATCCATACTCCCGCACGATTCTTGATTCCATACCCAACTTCGTACCGACAAACAAAGCCTCAAAGGGGTGAATCCTCGACTTCATTTCATCAGCCAGTGCCAAAGCCGGATAAAGATGACCTCCGGTGCCTCCTCCAGCAAAAATAACCTTCATTTATCGAGCCCCCTCCTTCTTACCAACTCGCCTGGCAAATACAGGATGTGTGCTCTTTACCGCACTCCGGAAGGAACCGCGTTCTGTTTTCTTTTTTCCATTCTGTGATATATTTAACAAAACACCTGTCGCCGCCAATGACATCACAAGAGAAGTCCCGCCATAACTTACAAATGGCAATGGAAGCCCTATTGTCGGAAGCAACCCGATGCTCATAGCTATATTGATCAGTGCTGTGGAGAAAATCACCAGCCCTATTCCAAGCGCGAGAAAACGACCGAATGTATTTGAAACATTTCGCGCTATTCTTAAAGCCCTGAAGAATATAAAGACAAAGAGGCCAAGAACGAACAAGGTTCCAACTACCCCAAGCTCCTCACCTATAATTGAATAAATAAAATCCGTATGGGCATCAGGAAGAAAATTAAATTTCTGATGTCCATTCCCTAATCCGCATCCAAAAAGAAATCCTGATCCCAGCGAAATAAGAGATTGCCTGATGTGCCAGTTCTGACTAAGACTAAAATCTCCTCTGTTGAATATCGCTAAAAATCTGTTATACACATGAGGTCTCAAATAGAGATAGGGCGCTGAAGCAATAATAATAACTCCGTAACACCCCGCCAGATGGGTGAATTTGCACTTACCGAGGAATAGCAGTATCATGGAAATCCCAATAATCAGAGTGGCGTTACTAATATTAGGTTGAAGTACAAGCAAAGCCGCGATCACAATTGAAAAGACAAATATCGGCAGAAAACCCTTCTTGAAACTTCTGATTCCGCCTCTTCCTCTGGAGATCAAATCAGCAATGAATATAACTAAAGAATACTTAACAAGCTCAACAGGTTGAATCGTAGTTTTGCATATCGTGAGCCATCTCCTGGCCCCTCTTATCTCCTTCCCCCATATCAGAACAGCGATAAGTAATGCAATCGATATAATAAGCATCAGCGCTGAAATTCTCCTGTAGGCTTCAAAGGGGATTTTCATGCAAACAAGGAGGCATAGCATACCCAGTCCCAGATGCATGATCTCCTTCTGCATAAAGAAATAAGGAGTCTCATGTCTTTCCTTAGCGATTATCTGGGTAGCGGACGAAACCATTACCATTCCCAGAACCGCGAGGAGAAGTGTCGCGCAAAGTAAGTGTATATCATATTTTTTTCTTCTGTTCACTTCAGTCAACCCCAAGCTGTTTGACAATATCGGCAAAAGTGTTTCCCCTGTGTCTGAAATCGGTAAACATATCAAAACTGGCACAGGCCGGGGACAAAACAACATATGACCCGGCGATGCTCACATTACGAGCCTTTTGCACTGCTTCATACATAGTCCCGGCGTGTGAAAGCGGCACAACTCCCCCAAGCGCCTTTTCAATCAGACCAGCCGCTCTGCCTATTAACACAACATGCTTAATATTTCGAGCGACAGAGAGAAGACTTTTAAAATCTTTTCCCTTCTCAAGTCCCCCTGCGATAAGAACAACCGGCCGGTCCAATCCTGAAAGGCTTTTTACGGTCGCTTCAACATTTGTTGCCTTCGAATCATTGAAATACTCAACACCCTGAATTTTCGCAATCCTCTCCATTCTGTGTCTAAGCCCCTTAAATGTTGATAATGCCTTTCTGCACGATTCAGCCGAAACCCCAAGTCCCTGAACCGAAGCAATAGCGGCCATCGCGTTTTCAACATTATGCAGCCCTATAACCTTTAAATCTTTTGTCTTCATAATTTCTTCTTTTACCTCACCGCCATTTGCCCTAACTATGCTGTCACCATCAAGAAAAATACCCTCATCAAGACTTCTCGATGATGAAAATGGAATTACACTGCCTTTGAACCTCGCCGCTACCCGGCTGCATCTGCCATCATCGGCATTATAGAAAAAGGCATCATTATTATTGTTGTTTACGGTAATTTTTTCTTTTGTCCTGTAATAGTCATCAACCGAATCGTATCTGTCCATATGATCGGGGGTCATATTGAGTATCCCCGTAACA
>DAOWMJ010000017.1 GCA_030643145.1 Candidatus Latescibacterota bacterium
AAATCGAGAATCTCGAGAATTTTTTCCTCTGAAATCTCATTTGCTCCACCCTCTACCATTAAAATCGAGTCATCAGAACCGGCAACCACGATATCCAATCCCCCCTCATCTACTTCTTCGAAGGTAGGATTCAGTATAAATCCGTCATCTCCAACACCAACACGAACCCCGCTCACTATTGTTTCGAAGGGTATCTCCGACATATTAAGAGCAAGGGAAGCGCCTATAATACCAAGAACATCGGACTGATGCTTCTGATCACTGCTCAATACAGTACAGGCAACTTGTACTTCAAAGTTAAACCCATCCGGAAAGAGTGGCCGTATCGGCCTGTCAATAAGCCTGCAGCTTACTGTTTCATGTTCGGTCGGCCTTCCTTCACGTTTGAAAAATCCTCCTGGAATCTTACCGGCAGCGTAAAATTTTTCCCTGTATTCCACAAAAAGAGGGAAAAAATTCTTGTCGGTTTCAGCGCCTTTAGAAGCAACGGCGGTTACAAGCACAGTTGTACCGTTCTCGCCTATCAGCACGGAACCATCCGCTTGTCTGGCGATCCTTCCGGTCTCGAAAAATAACTCTCTATCCTTTATTGTGATGTCTTTTCTTATCATATTCATTCTTTCCTTCCACTACCAAATAATCAACAATAAATCTATTCAATCACACTCGCCCTGCTCAAAAAAGACCGGATGGATAAACACAACAGTTGGTTATTTCCTGAGATTAAGTTCCTTGATGAGTGATCTGTACTTTTCAATTCTGTTCTTCTTTAAATAATCCAGGAGCTTTCTTCTTCTTCCTACCATCTTCAAAAGCCCGCGTCTGGATGCATAGTCCTTTTTATGCTTTTTGAAATGCTCCGTCAGAACATTGATCCGCTTTGTGAGAATAGCGATCTGAACTTCCGGTGATCCTGAGTCTAAATCATGAAGCTGGTATTTACCAATTATTTCCTTTTTCTCATTTCCGTTCAAAGCCATCGTAAAAACCTCCTTTAGTCCCAGTGCTGAACAAACACGATGGCAGCAGAAAGGGGATAGCCCAATCCGCCAATAATCTCTTTAAGCCAATTTCGATGGCAGGACCATTCTGTGATCCTTCTTCCATCCCTTACAAATCCAAACTACAGCGTATCACTGCGAACTGTAATAATATAAAATTTGATAGTTTTGTCAATCATTCTCTTTCAAAATACGAGTGACTAATTCCTGATCCTTTATCAATTGACATCTGAGTTTTTCAAGATTGCTAAATAGTTTTTCTTTTCTTAAAAATTTAATGCAATAAACCCTGAGTTTTTCCCCATAGATATCTCCGGAAAAATTAAATAAATTAACTTCTATACTCTCTTTGTTATCCGACTTAACCGTTGGAGATGTGCCGATATTCATCATTCCCGCGTATCGGGATTGACCAATTTCAACAAAAACAGCGTAAACTCCCCTCGGCGGAATTAATTTGTCAGGATCAGTCACGAAAAGATTCGCTGTTGGAAAATCGAGTTTACGTCCCAGATTCTTTCCCTTCACAATATGGGCATCAAAAAAATAGTTCCTCGATAAATATTTATAAGTTTTCTCAACCCTTCCGCCTAAAATATCATCCCTGATTTTCGTGCTCGAAACAATATTATCTTCAATATTTTCTGGAGGAACAACGGTGACTTTAAACGAATCGCGCTTACCCTCGCGCTTTATCCGCTCGAGAGATCCTTCTCTGTTTTTTCCAAGACGAAAATCGTAGCCGACCACAAGATGAGCCATACCCCACCTTTTTATTAATCTCTTTTCAATAAAAGAAACGTAATCCATTTTCAATAATTTCTGCGATATCTTTTCGATAACAAGATAATCAATATCCAGTAATTCAAGAAGTGACACCTTTTCATCCATCGTAGTAAGGAGTGGGGGAGCCATTTCCGGATTAACAACACTCAACGGATGTCTGTCAAAGGTAAAAAGAATACTTATATCCAGAGTTTCTCTTTTCTTTACTTGCGCAAGAGTATTTATAACCCGTTGATGCCCTACATGGACTCCGTCAAATACACCTATCGTTACGGCGGATCTTCCCGCAAATCCCCTTTCAATATCTCCGGTTCGTGATATGATTTTCATGATTATCCCCGAAATTCTACCTATTAGCTCAATAACGGTATATTAAAAACACGTTTAATCATAATAGTCCGTGTAAGACTAATCTCTCCTATCCCCCCCAATGTTTTATCGAAACGAAGCAAGCGAACAATATCGCCGGAAGATAGATCGATATCCTGCGGAACGGATGGAGCTATTCCATTGATTAGAGAAGCGGACTCGCCCTTTGTCATTTCAATGACAGGCAGATATCTTAATGCTTCAGCGGGAGAATATCCCGGGCTGTCCATCTTCTCGAAATCGCCGAAATCATCAGTTGAAACAGCCATTTCAATAGTAAAATGACCGATTGCATCTCTTCTCAGGCCCGATAGATGAGAAGGAACACCCAATTTCTCTCCTATTTCCTCCGCAAGAGTTCTAATATACAACCCCCTTGAACATTTGACCTCAATTCTAAACTCAGGTAATTTGCAGGAGACAAGATTGATTTCATGTGTCGTTACTTCACGCGGTTTTCTCTCCACTTGTTGTCCACTCCTGGCAAGCTTATAGAGTGGAGTTCCTTTGAATTTTAACGCGGAATACATGGGAGGAATCTGCAAACGTTTCCCCAGAAAACCGGGCAAGGCATCGATAATATCCCCTTTAAGAATACCCCTCCAATCCCCTGTTGAAATTACTTGTCCCGTAACATCCTGAGTGTCGGTTGATTGCCCAAGAACAATATCAGCAGTGTACTTCTTCGGCAGATCCATAAGATAATTAGACAACTTTGTCGCTTCCCCACTCAGGAGTAAAACCAATCCGTCGGCAACAGGATCCAGACTCCCGGCGTGACCAATCTTTTTAATCTTCACGAAACGTTTCAGTTTTCGTATACAATCAAATGTCGTGATCCCTCTTATTTTATTCACAGGTATCACTTTGTTATTTAATTTATCTTTCAATAGCATTTTATCTCCAGACAGGGTTTTTCTTTTTGAAACTAGGACATAAGAAGCATCTCGCGGAATCCTTGAATAATCAGATCTCTGCTTTTATCCAGATCATAATCAATTACTAATCCGGCTGCGTTTTTGTGCCCGCCTCCACCATATTTTTCCGCGAAGGAGGCAACATTCAGATTATTTAATGAACGCAGACTGACTCTCACTCCTTCAGGAACGATTTCTCTCAGGAAGGCAACCAGTTCAACTCCCTCGATTGCCGCGGCATAATCAATAAATCCCTCTGTATCTTCTACCTTAGCCCGGGATTCCTCCAACATGGACTTGGTCAATTCCATAATAGCGATCCGCCCATTGTCGAATAATTGCAAATTAGCAAGAACACATGATAATAATTTCAGGGATCTGAATTTTTTCATATAGAAGAATTCCCGTGCTATTTCACTCGCCCGTGCTCCATATCCGACAAGTTCTGAAGCTACAGCCAACGATTCCTCATCAGTATTCCGAAACCTGAAACCCCCCGTATCCATCATGATCCCTAAATAGAGATAATCAGCAATCTCCGGTGTTATAACCCCTCTATCCAGAAAAGAAAGAAAATAATAAACCAGGATAGTTGTAGCCGCTGTTTTATCTTTAATAAAATTAATCGATCCGAATCTCTCGTTCGTAGGATGATGATCGATATTTACTATAATTGTTTCGTCATTCGCACTGATAATGTTGCCGATTCTTTCAACTGTCGGCGTATCCACAACAAACACAACTTCGTATTGATAGTTTTTAAGCTCTTCTTGGGAAAGAAGCAACTTCATACGCGGAAGTTTTTTGTATTTTTCGGATACAACCCCCGGAATGTAGCATCCGACCAGCTTACCCATACCTTCGAGCAAGGCCGCAATGGCCAGCATTGAACCAACACAATCACCATCCGGATCAACATGAGCAACCAGCAGAAATCTTTTATGCTGTTTGATTAACGATATGATCCCGTTAAATAATTTCTTATCTTTCTCGCTACTCAATGCCGCCCTCTCGGCCGGGATCCTCTTCATCGTTATGAATTTTCTTTAGCACTTTCTCTATCCTCATTGCTTTATCGAGCGATTTATCATATATGAAAATAAGTTCCGGAATTATTCTCATACGCATATGGTTTCTGAGTTCACTTCTTATATACCCTTTGCAACTTGTCAGACCCCTTCTGACAAGTTCCATTTCATCCTTTTCTCCAATAATATTATAGTAGATTTTGGCGACCGAAAAGTCATCCGGAGCCTCTACTTTCTGTATTGTAACGTTGGAAACACGGGGATCCTTGACTTTTCGCATTATCAACTCCGCCACAAATTCGCGGATTTCTTCTTTCCTTCTGGCCTTGTACTTATTGCCCATGTCTATCTTCCTTTATAAGTAATTTCTTTCGATATCAGTGCAAATTATTCTATGATCCCTGTCAAAGAATGATGTAACAGATTGGAGAATCTTGTCCAATCCTTTCGTACTGTTCGCAACAGCCACAATACAAAACTCACTACGCTGCCATTTATCCTGAAAATCAGTTTCACAAAAAGCTATATTAAACCTGTTGCGAAGTCTATCTTTAACGCTGTTAAGAATAATCCTTTTTTCTTTAAGAGAAGAACAACCGGGCAAATAAAATTCCATTACTAAACTGGCAATAATCATAGGAATAACTTTTTTGCGCCATTAAAGAGTCCTGCTTTTTTCCTCCTTAATAAAGAATCGCAGGATATCCCCTTCTTCCACCTCGTCAAACCCTTTGACTCCTATTCCACACTCAAATCCACTGTTTACTTTTTTAACATCATCTTTGAATCTTTTAAGAGAAGAAATTACGCCTTCAAAAATAATTTCTTCTCCTCTTACCACTCTAACAAATGCATCCCGGGTTACCTCCCCGGATTTTACAAATGATCCGGCAACCACTCCTACCTTTGACACTCCGAAAACCTGTCGAACTTCCGCTTCTCCAATATCTTTCTCAATAATTTCAGGTTCAAGCAGCCCCGACATAGCTGCCTTAATATCCTCGATTGCTTTATATATAACTTCATAAAAACGAACATCAACTTTTTCAGTCTTCACCAGTTGCGCGGCAGGAGGAGTTATCCCGGTGTTGAACGCGATAATAACAGCGTTGGAAGCGGAAGCAAGGAGAATATCACCTTCATTGACCATTCCCACACCAACATGAATAGCTTTAATCTTTACTTCTTCAGTATCAAGATTCTCAAAGCTGTCGATCAGGGCTCCAACAGAACCATCTGTATCAGCTTTGATTATAAGCGGCAGTTCTTTAATTTCTCCGGCCTGAATCTGATCGTACAGATCCTCGAGAGTAATTTTACTTTCAATTCTTCTTTCTTTTTCCCTTCGGATTTGTCGTCTCTTGGCAGCTATATCCCTGGCGGTTTTTTCTTCCTCAACCTGAATAAAGAGGTCGCCGGCTTGAGGGATGCCATTGCTCCCCATCACAATAACCGGGGTTGAAGGAGGAGCCGTCTCAATTCTATTGCCTCGTTCATCCAACATAGCTTTAACTCTTCCCGCATAATCGCCCACAAGAAAATTATCAGCTACTCTAAGTGTGCCCTGCTGCATGAGAACGGTACAGACAATACCGCGGCCTTCTTCTTTTCTTGCCTCAATCACAGTCCCATGAACCATAGCCTCCGGATCCGCCTTCAATTCCAGTATTTCGGCCTGAAAAAGTATCATTTCCAGAAGAGCTTTAATTCCTTCTCCAGTCTTTGCTGAAATCTCGGCTGCCATTACATCTCCACCATATTCTTCCAGAATCAGGCTATGTTCCATAAGCTCTCTTTTTACTTTTTCAATAGAAGCATTTGGAACATCTATCTTGTTAATAGCTACAACGATAGGAACATCGGCGGCCTTGGCATGGTTAATCGCTTCAACAGTTTGAGACATTACCCCGTCATCCGCGGCTACTACAAGTACTACTATATCGGTTACTTGAGCCCCTCTCGCTCTCATAGCCGTAAATGCTTCATGGCCAGGCGTATCTATAAAAGAAATGTTCTTCTTATTTATCTCAACCTCATAAGCTCCAATGTGCTGTGTTATTCCACCCTTCTCTCCCGCTATTACGTTTCTCTCACAGATATTATCGAGCAAAGAGGTTTTTCCGTGGTCTACATGCCCCATAATCGTGACAACAGGAGCCCTGTGAACCATCCGTTCCGGATCAATCTGCTTTTCTTCTTTTTTAACCAGCTCATCGAATTCCACTTCTTCAAACTTGATCTCATAACCATATTTATCCGCGATCAACATCATTGTATCCGAATCAAGCCGCTGATTAAGTGTAACCATCAACCCGAAACTCATGCATGTCTTAATAATCTCCGTGGGGCCAACATCAATATGCCGCGCTATCTCTGAAAGTGTCGAATATTCCGGAAGTTTAAGAACATTTTCCTCTTCCATGATTTCTTCTGATTCTTTTTTTCGCTTACGTCTCTTTGATTTTCTGGTAACTTCCATTTTCGCCAGAGTTCTTCTGACACTTTCTTTTACGGCTTTTTGAGCTGCCTCTTTCTTATGTTTCTTTACCTTTAGAGATCTTTTGTTCCCGTCGGTTTTTTCAATCTTTTTCTTCTTTGGCTTCTCCCATTTCTTTTCTTTAGGCTTTTTAATATTCTTAACAACCTTTTTTGTTGAATCGTTCTTTACCCGCTTTAAATTCTGCATGAGCATAGTTTCAACACGCTCTTCCACAGCACTCATATGGCTTTTAACAACAATCCCTTCTTTAACAAGGATTTTTATCAAAGCCTGACTTGATATACCATACTTTTTTGAAAGCTCATAAACTCGAATCTTCGTCAACAGACCTCAACTCCCTCAAGATATGACTCAGTTATTATTTCTCCCTATTATCCTCGATCTCTTCAGATTGAAGGGACGTTTCAGAATTCTCTTCAGATTCACTTTCTTCTATCTGCTCTTCATTACCTTCCTCATTTTCACCCGCATCATCATCCCCTAAGTCCGGTGCGTCAATATTCTCCGATTTATCTTCTTCATCCTTTTCATCTTTATCAAGTTTGCCGAATAATTCTTCCTCGGTTGGAATAATTTTTTCTTCTTCTTTTTCCTCGGATTCAAATACCGCATCGCCAAACAGTTTTTCCTCCATACCTTCATCTTTTTCTATTTCTTTTTTGATAAGATCTTCTAACGCATTATCCAGTTCTTCCATAGTCTCTTTGGCTCTTACTTTGAGATTATCGGCAATTTTTTCACCTATGCCTTTTATCTGGCAAAGTTCCTCAAGAGAAGTTTTGTGCAGTTTTTGTACAGTCAATATTCCAAAATTCTTTAATTTCCTGGACAATGTTTTGGACACTCCATACATTTCCGAGATATCCATTAAAAGTTTCTGCTCCAGTTTGCTTCTCCTGTCAGTTTCCTTTACAGTAGCCAAATTTATTTTCCATCCGGAGAGTTTCGAAGCCAACCGCACATTTTGTCCTTGCCTGCCTATAGCAAGCGAAAGTTGATCTTCTTCAACAATTACCAGAACAGTCTTGTCCGTTTCATTGAACCGCAGCCCGGAAACCTTGGCCGGCGCCAGCGTACGGGAAACAAACTCGGAAGAAATGTCGCTCCAGTTAACTATATCAATCTTTTCACCATGTAATTCATTAACGACAGCCTGAACGCGCGATCCCTTCATCCCAACACATGAACCTACCGCGTCAACTTTTTCGCTTCGCGAAAAAACAGCAATTTTGGACCTTCCACCCGGTTCCCTGGCAACATTTTTTATTTCAACATCTCCATCAAAAATCTCAGGAACTTCCTGCTCAAACAGTTTTCTGAGAAACTGGTCGCTCGTTCTTGAAAGAGTGATTAAGGGTCCTTTAATATCTTTGTTTACATCGATGATGCATGCCCTTATTGTGTCGCCCTGATTATATCTTTCTTTTCTTATCTGTTCACGATAGGGAAGATATGCTTCAGCCCTTCCAAGATTAACAAGTATATTACCTCTATCAACCTGTCTAACTGTACCGGAGATAATACTCCCGACTCTATCATTGTAATCCGTAAAAATTTGTGTTCTCTCTGATTCCCGCACGCGCTGCATAAGAACCTGTTTAGCGGTCTGTATGGCATTCCTGCCGAATCGCTCAAGAGGGATTTCTTCTATTACCTCCCCGCCAATCTCAGCGCTCTCATCGAAACTCAACGCCTCATTCAATGTTATTTCCGTGTCGGAGGATTCCACTTCTTTCACAACTTTGTACACACGGCAAATTTCCAGGGTGCCATTCGTCTCATCAATTTCCACTCTAATATCCGCATCAATTCCATACTTCCGTCTCGCCGCCGAAACAAGACTGGCTTTGACGGTCTCAATAAGCACCTCTTTGTTAATTCTCTTTACGCGAACTATCTGTGAAAAAGCATTAAAGAATTCCGATTTCATAACACCCCTTTTTCTAAACTTTCCTGCTATGTTGCAGTGTATTCCAGTTAATGAAAAGTGTCAAAATCTTTTCATCTTCGACCGTGTTTTTTCTTATGTTTTTTTCTCTTACCTATAACTATAGATTGCTTATGAAGATTGGCCTGGATTATCGCATTGAATTTTATTCTGATATTGCCTTCTTTTAAATCCAACACTACCGAGCTTTCATCTGATTCGACTATTTCCCCAACAAGGGACAGTTTGTCCCCTTTCTCATCGATAAATTGAACTTTAGCCTTCTCCCCCTGGAATCGTACGAAATGTTCGTGTTTAACAAGTGGCCTCTTAATACCAGGAGAAGATACTTCAAGATTATAAGGGCCTGAAACTTCTTCCAGATTATCTAGAACAAGCCCGAGCGACTTCGAGACCCCCACACAATCGCTTATAGAAACATTTCTATCAGGATGATCAATATAAATCTGTAATATTTTGCGTTTTCCTCTCTGCGAAAATTTAACTTTGATAAATTCAAATCCCAGATTCCCGAGTTCCTCTTCGAGAATTCTATTAATTTTTTCTTCAGCTGACATATAAATACTCACCAATATTCTCAAATAAAACAAAATAGGGCGATTCCGCCCTATCTTCCTACTATAATAGCTACCTAAACTACAATCAGAAATCAAGAAGAATTTTGCTATTAAATCAAATCGGTCATTGAACTAAAGTAATCCCGATTCCAATTCCAGCAAAATAATCACTGTTGCCAGATAAATTCCAGCAGAACCGTGCCGACAGCCCCGAGGCTCTCCTTTGAGCATTTATCGGGTGTATCTTCAAGGGTATGCCAATACGGATACTCAAAATCTATCAGATCCACCGCCGGAATTCCCATTTTAATAAAGGGTAAATGATCATCAAGAAGTGAAACCCCTTCTTCATCCTTGAATTCTGAGAGATTCAACCTCCGGGCTATTGAATATATTTCTTCCAGCAGATTATTTGAGATAGCTCTGGAGTAGCCTTCTTTCTTAATTTCAACATCTTTTTCACCAACCATATCAACTATTATTACTGCATAAGGGCGATATCCCTTCGCATTAGAAGCAAAATAGGACGAACCCAGAATATAATCCTCAGGTACGCCTTCCCTCCCATAATCCTCTCCATCAAAAAAAACAATATCAACTCCAACCGGGGGTTTTGATTTACCAAGCTTCCTTGCTATTTCAAGGAGTACCGCCACCCCACTCGCGCCATCATTAGCTCCGATAATCGGGGTATCACGATTTGTAGGATCGGGATCACGATCCGCGAAAGGTCTAGTATCATAGTGGGCGCCCAGTAAAATTCTTTTTTTACTGCCCATATTGAAATTTCCTATGATATTTACAAGCTTTAACGTATCACCTGTAGTCAGAACTCCATCAAATGGCTGCACTGAAAGATTGGCTCCGAATTCTTCCAATTTGGAAACCAAATACCTCTGTACGATCTTGTGTCCCCTTGAGCCCGGGTTCCGCGGACCTATCTCGCATTGATCGATAAGAAATCCAAAAGCTATATCACTATTGAAATCCGGCAATTCAGAAGACGAACATCCGTATTGCAAAGCCATACAAACAATAACACAGGCGGTAACCACAAAAATGTATAATCTAGAATTCAACATTCGCTGTCGCATGAACACCTACCTGCTGATTTACATACCCATAGATCCCCCCCGCTGAGCGGGAATAATTCATTGCCAAATTTCCGGTAACAGCCCTGCTAAAACTATACGTAAACATCGGAGCTACCCTTAATGTTGACATTTTAGGGCTGTTATAACTCTCACTGACAGAATATGCAATATTAAGATTTGAAGTCAATTTACTTTTGAATTTGATTTTCTTGCCCCCCAAAAATGGAAGAGGAATCCCGAGCCCCTTTTTGCCGCTGAAATCATATTTCAGATTAATGCTCGCTGACCACGATTTATTCCACATTTGCTGGTTTTTAATATCTTTGTTTTCCTGCGCATAGCTCATCGAAATAGTAGAATGAAGAGTGTTTTTCCACATAAGAATCCAGCTGGGAGATACTTTATAGGATGTTTTTTCGAAAGTTTCACTCTCAGACCACCTTCTAGTAAAATTCACATTCAAAGTGCTGGTTTCTATAAATCTCTTCATAAATCCCAATCTTTCGAGCCCTGCCCAGCTAAGTCCGATCTTAGGCCAGAGAATATTCTTTGTTTCTCTTTTCCGGCCATTTGTCTCCTTGAAGTCACCCGAAAGGTTATACCCAATATCAAGATTCAAATTAGAGGTTATATCTACTTTTGTCCCCATATTCAAAGTGAGCTTATTTGACAGTGTAACAGGTATTTTTTCTTCCTTTCCAGCACTTCCCAAAGCTCCGCTTTCATCCGTAAACCCCAATTGATACCCAAGGGCTGCACGTTCATAGAGTTGCTGGTATGAACTTCTCTTTGTTAGATCAAGACGCGTATTTATAGGACTCGTCCTGCTTATCAAACCGAGGAATTTCTTCACAATAATCAATTTATCAACCCCTCCACCCCCGGTAGTATCAACTTCGGTCTCTTTTGCTTCTACCGCTTTTTCTCCAAATAAATTTTCCCTCTTGCTTCCCTTTTCCGATTCCCGCTGAGTTTTCGGAATAAGTTTGAGGTAATCCAATCCTGAATCACTTTCAATATATTCATTTCCATGCAAAAGTATTTTTTCTTCTTCGGTGAAATCTTTTCTTCGATACCTCATGTCAATCAAAATCCCAAAATCTATCTTTTCCCTTTTCGTATCTTTCTTTTCAGATTCAACAATCTTCTCCTTTTTATCCTGTCCGTTAAAATGTTCAATGTATCTACTAATATCCTCCGCGTAACCGCCAACATCAACATTCAGATTGATATTTATGCCCCTGCTTGAGCTAACATGCCTTGTACCCACAGGATCGCCGACCTTCCTTACACCATTCAGGTTCTCTCCATAACCCGCCTTGTACTGAAATGAAGGATTAAACTGGGAAAGGATCGGAATTTTTTTACCCGGCCTGAAATCAAACGATAAATTCTGATTGAAATTCCTCAGCATTCCGATAGGTACTCCGTGAAAATCATGATCGATGCCCAAATCCCTATCCTCGCTTCTGCGATAACCTATTTTTACAGATTCAAAAGGATCATAAGCCATGGACACATTATTGGCCCATTTGCAATTATAATTCACAGGCCTCTTGACAAATCCTCCTTCTCTTAAGGAATAGGAATTCATTATTCCTCTGTTCGCGTTGGAACTTATTGTTATGTTACTTAACCAATAACGCCATTTTATCCCTTTAAAAAGATCAATTGTCCGATTTTTCCCAAATTGAAGCGCGTAATCCACAGCGCCGCTCATCGACCAGGATGTATCCCTTGCGGTCGGTAAATAGTTGGATTTCTTTGAATAATTGTAACCAATACTTAGATTATCAAATAGATGTTTCATGATATAATTTGAAGAACCTCTCCTGCTGAGTTTCAGATTAAATCCGTAACTACGTGAGATACTTACAAGACTGTCACGTAAAGAACTGTCCGTAATCTCCACATCGCTCTGAGTCATATATTTAGGTTTTGAAATTCTGCTGCTATATCGAAAAGAGAGCGGAAGATTGAATCCTCCCGTGGGAAGAAAATGTTCAAATTTGGTATTCCCCGAAAATGAAAAGGATGTATTATCGACTCCACTTCCACTCTTCTGCTGCAAAGATCTGAATTCAGGGCCGGTCCTCTCCCAATTTCCATTCAAAGACAAAATGCCCCCGCCAAAATTAGCGGAAAAACTGGTTCTGGCCGCATAGTCGATATCTTTTCGGACATCGTTTAAGGATATATCATTCAACATGAATATTGTTTCAGGGATCGTTTCACCTGTTTTGTTTCTTAGTCCCACATATAGATTTCGCACCTTGAATAACGAAGGATTCCCAAACAATCTACCCAAGTATATTCTGTCGGAAAAATGACTGTCCTGAATTTGCTCTTCAACAATATTGCCGGATGCGCCAATTTTCAGATTCGTAAGATCGCTTAAATTCACAAAAACATGATTCCAGCCCAAGGGGGTAAGATTATTAATGGGAATTGCTATTTCATAATAATTCAAACTGTCATAGGCAATCTGGAGAAAAAATTCCACCATGTCATTGTCATTATTTATCATCCCGTCATCAATATGATAATAGAACTCAATTCCCTCATACTCCCCGAAGTTCTTACCATTTCCATAAAACCTTTTTGAAAATCTAAAGGATGTACTGTCCGCAAAATTCTCCACTTCAAAAATAAGAGATTGCTCTTTGATGGCAATCCCTTCTTCCTCTTCAACATCGTAGGGAGAATCATATAAAGAAGGGTTATCTTTATTATTCATTGTACCGGCCTTAACCCTCATTTCGGGGACACTGGCGCCCGGTAAAATATTCCCGTCAAGATCACGAATATTGTCATACCGCCATTTACTGCCGACAAACTTCAACCCGGCAATTTCCAACGTATGCTGATCCCCATTCACCTGAACGGAATCCACGTTTTCGACCCAGATCCTCATATGGTCAATCGCATCGATCCGGGGTTCCACCCCAAAAAGCTTGGCATTTCCAAGATCGAGACGGTACATTCTCCAGGATTTATTTCCTTCAATTCCCGGGAAATCCCTTCGGACATCAATCATAGCGGAATCAGCAAGGTTAAACTCCAGTGAATAATAACTATTATCCTCATCCAATCTACTGTTACCATTAATATCTTCGGTGTCATGAACAGAATTTTGCACACGTGAATTTATCCAGGTATAAATACCTCTTTCGCTGTCATAATTAGATTTATCAAATGAGGTGGGGTAAGTGTAATTCAGATTATCCCCGCTAAAACCAAAATCATCCTCCATCGCGGTCCAATTATAGGGATTCTCATCATTTAAGTTGTTTTCCTCGGGTAAATAATAGTCTTCATCTATCTTCCCAAAATCAATATGGAGGGTTCCACCTCTTAAGTTTGAATCTATGGTAAAATCATTGACCCATATTTCCAGATACTGTGCTGTCGACAGGTCTAATCCTCCTACAAAACCGGACATCACGCCACACCACAGATCGTCCAAAGACTCGGTGGTAATTGTTTTAAGAAAAAGCGTTGTTTCTCTTGTATTTTCTCTGTCATCAATTTGCGGGTTTAAATCTTTTTTGCTTGTCACAAGATCTTCCTGTTCATCGGTTGTTGCCGGATTATACCAATAAAACTCCACGTTTTCCGAAAGAGCAGGGAAAGTAACATTTGGATCATCCTGCTCACGAAGCGGAGGAGAAGCAGGATACCATAGCGCTCTTATCAATGTAAGCTGATCACTATCTTCGACACCTTCCATATTATCAACATAGGCACTCCCTTTAGTATTTGGATTCGGGATACTAAGCGCCACCTCTCCACCAATATTCAATTGACTTTCTTGATCCGTATCCACTCTTGGAAGTAAATTAGCAAGAGAAGTCATCCAGGAAGGCCTAAAAACAAAACTCCCGTTGATATCAGCGGCCATATTCCTGCTAGGCTCATCATCCAGGTTCGGCTTATATCTACTCGCCCCGCTTGAATTATAAAGAAATATCGCGTTCAGGCGTGCGTCAGGGGAAATCTCATAATTCGCCCCAACCCCGAGCAAAGAACTCTTTCCCCCTCCTACCAATGGTTCTTTTTGATAGTCAATACTGATTTTTGCGCCAGGATCGCTCTGAAGTGTGCTGAGAGCCTCTCCTTTAAGGGTAACAATCCCAGACATATAATCAATTTCATAATCATTACCCTTCGAAAATTTAACGCCCCCTATCTTCACAACTTCACTACCTTCGATTATGTTAAAAGCGCTAAGCTGAATTGTTTTCTGCCCGCTTGTACCTTCTATTATTATATCGAAGTAATGCGGCGCCGGGTTGCTGCTGGTTATCAAATCATCATAAATAGCGGTATTACGCGAGAGAGATGTATCCACAACAGCCGATATTGAATCTGACAAATAGCTGCTCAGCACAAATCCCGGAGCTTTGAACGGTTCATACCATGGAAACATTAAAAACCCATTCCTGTAATCTATAACACCTTGACGGTCATCAATTTTGTTATCGGGCTTTTCCTCGCCCATTATATTATATCGGTCCAACCCAAAAATTTGCAGATAGCTGATTCCCGTTTCTTCATGAATATCCTTGCTTCCCTGTGTCTTTTCAAGATTTTCAATTGTTACATCCAGACTTCCCACCGTTATGTTGCTCATATTAAGCGCATAGACATTTCTCATCATCATATTCCAGGTTGATGGAAAATCGGACTGGAAAGGGCTGAAATCTACTTTCCGCGGGCATATTAACTCAGCATCATAAGAAGAATGACCATCAGGCGGCTTATCTCCGCCATAGTTCTCGAAGCTCGCGTTATAATCACCAATCGTGACTCCCTGATCATTAATATACCTGACTGCCAGAGCCTTATTGTCCGGAAGAGGTTGAAACAGATAAATCCCCAAATACTTTATTCCTTCACCATCGTTGGAATAATCCTGGATCAACTGATAATCCTCCCCCTCGGTCAACACCCTGTACCAAGCATCCCAATACTCTTTTGAATTAGCTATGTCATCCTCTAGTCCATCATTCCCCGAATCCGGGTAAGCCTTCAAAAAGCACCTGGGCTCGTCCCCGGTCCATTCAGTAGCGGCATTCAGTTCAATAAAAACTTCCAGGCTGTCTGTCGCGTCAATTTTTGGGTAAACTTCGCCAACATGTGTATAATTAGAACCTGGATTTTCAAGATAGAAAAAGCGGCGTTTTATAAAAGCATAATCGGCTATTACGTTCTTTTGGCTCTGCCCGCCACCAGAGGAAAAAGTGCCTGAGGCAGTTTCCCCTTTCTCCTTACTGGCAATCACAGTTAAATCAACTGGACCAATCTGTCCCTTTACTTTTACTCCGAACAGCCCTTTCGCGGATCCTGAATAGCGAATCATCTGTGCCCCGCTCAGGGTTAAATCTGTATCCCCCATTTCAATCAGCTTAATGATATCATCTTCAAACCCTTGATAATGTACGCGCACCTGGTTCACAGACTGCAATCCGCCGCCCTGACTCGAATGGTTTATCGCAACTTTGATTTTCTCTCCGATAGTACCATGAAGATTAACCGACAATTTCTGTTCCATATCAAGATCGGGAAATTTTTGGGGTTCAGGCATACCCTCAGTTCGCGGGCAGTTACTGCACCACCTCGAATCACCCCCGATTGTAATTTGTTCCCTCCCTGAAATGGAGAGATTTGTTTCTTCACCCTCGCCAATAAACCACTCAATCTGTTTTGGAAGATTAATCGGAATGTCAATATCGAACATTCCACTTTTATGACTTTCTTCCCTTTTTTTACCAAGGCTGTAACGAACATTTTCCACCCAAAGTCCGTGAAAGATATCCTTTCTTATAGCATCGCTTCTTTCCGCCAATGTTTCGATCTTAATCTCCATACC
>DAOWMJ010000127.1 GCA_030643145.1 Candidatus Latescibacterota bacterium
CCCCAGTAATATTTTCACAAGAGCGTCTATTGTCAGGGTTTTACCAAATTCATTTCTGCCCCACAACAGATTAAAATCGGAGAGAAATATTCTACCTCTGTCAGGCAAAGGGCCATAACGTGTAATGGCGAACTCCCTTATTTTCACAATTTCACCCCCAGCATCGCCTTCACCGTCAGATCAAGCAGTCGCTTTTTTTTCCTGTCATCGAAGCCCTTTTCTTCAAGCTTGTTCCTGAAATCCTTAAACAGATCATCCTCAAATATCGTATGAATATCTCTGAATCCAAAATCAATCTCCAGAGGTTTATTCTCAGTAATTTTATTTATCTCGCAGACAAGTTCGGATTCGCTCATATTAATTCTACTGCTTTCTATATAGCCGGTAACTCTCAACAAGATATTCGCGTCCGGGTGAATTGCTTCAAGTTCTTCTCTGATCTTTTTCACCGGATCTTCATCCTTAAAGGGATCGAGTTCTATATCAACTTCTTCAAAATGAGGAGTATCAAGAGGATATTCCTCAGGGGGTTTCCCTATTTCAAAGATATTGACCTTTCTCCTCCCCGTCTCTCTTCTGGTTATCGACACCGGTGAACCCGGATAAACAAAATATCCCCCATCTTCCAGCTCCCATACCTCGAACTTAGAGTGAAAATGACCAGCGAGCACATAATCAATATTTAAGTCCTTAAAATAAGAAAGCTTAACGGGCATATATCTTCCCGCACCCTCCTTACCAAAATCCTTTCTGGAAAAGAATGCGTCAAGCAACTCTCCGTGATAGAGCAGTATGTTAGTCTTATCAGTTTTTAAAATATTTCTTAATGACCCAAGCTTTCTTAAAATCTCTTCACCTTCGATATCTTCAAAAGGGAACCCCCATATCCGCAGGTCGTTAGCTTCATAAGGCTTACTTAAGTCAGATATTATTTCAACATCTTCTCCAAAATAAACACCGCTTTTATAAGACTCGATATCATGATTCCCGGGGATAAGAACCACCTTAAACCCGGTTTTTGAAAAGAGTTCCCGTATTCTGGGCCTTAAGGCCTCAGCGTCGATCCCCTTGTCAAAGAGGTCCCCGCTTATAGCTAAAACTTCAATCTCTTCTTTTTTCCCAACTTCAACCAGTTTCCGGAGAGTCTCCCATCTATCGTCCTGATAGTCTTTTAAATGGATATCCGCCGTATGCAGTATCTTCACCCTATTCACCTATTCTCTAACTCAATTTCACAAGTGCGGCATTCAATTTTCCGGAGACCGGTCGTCGAATACTTTTATCCCTATATTAATATCAGTTTTTAAAGATTCCTCACACACTTTTTTCGGAATCCTTTCATCGAAAGAGAGTAACATCTGAACAAAATCTCCATCTGCAATTAAATCCTTGCCCGTCGGCCAAATCTGTAATACATATTAGTTGAACAATAGTAACGAATTATTCCGCCTCAAGTATGACAAAACCTGATATACAAGGGGGATACTAATGAAAACTAAATCAGGGGTAAAAAGGATTTGTCCGGTAATTATTGCCGCCGTTATCTTTTTCTCATTAATTACCGGTACATCTTACGCCTGTACAACCCTTATAGCCGGTAAAAATACGACTGTGGATGGCTCGATACTCTTTGCCAAAACTGAGGACGACGGAGCTGACTATGCCGACTATCTCTGGTTTGTCCCTCGTAAAGAACACAATGAAGACGCCATGATAAAGCTTAGCGGCGGAAAGATGATACCGCAGGTAAAGGAAACCTACGCCTACCATTGGGACCAGGTTCCCGGAAGCGAATATTCAAGCGCCGTGATCAACGAATGGGGGTTGGCTATTGGGAGTGACGCCTGTCCCTCAAGAGAAGATTCTATTGAAGAAGTTGAAAGGCGGGGCGATCTGCTTAATGGTGGGATCGGCTGGCGACTGAGATTCATACTCGCCGAAAGATGCAAAACAGCAAGAGCCGCGGTTGAGCTTGCCGCGAAGCTTCTCGATAGATATGGATACCGTGGCTCCGGCAGAACCCTCGATATCGTGGGCCCAAAAGACGCGTGGATACTGCAGATGGTTAGGGGAAAACAGTACGCGGCCCGCAGAGTGAAAGACGATGAAGTTGTACCGATAGCAAACACCTACACAATCCGTAAAGTCGATACAGATGATAAAGACAATTTTGTATGCTCTGATAATCTCATAAAATATGCCAGGAAACGAGGCTGGTACAACCCGAAAAGAGACGGTGAATTCGACTTCGCGAAGGCCTACGCCAACCAAGAGTCATACGCCGACATAAGAAACACTCGACGCTGCTGGATAATGGCTAAAATGGTCGACAAAAACTTTCCTCTCTCCTGGAAAGAAGCGGATCAGGGTAAGATGCCGGAATCGATCAAACCTGACAGAAAACTCTCACTAAAAGACCTGATGAATATCATGAGAACCCACTACGAAGGAACAGTACTCGATGACTCTGACGGCTACACGAAATCACCGCACAAAAACCAAAGCCGCCCTGTTTGCACACATATCACCCGCCGAACAACGGTAGTACAGCAACGGGAATGGCTTCCAGTGGAGATAGGTACAATCGTCTGGCGCGCTCTCTACGAGCCATGTAGCAGCGGCTTTGTCCCCTGGTATCTGTGCGCAAGGGATATTCCGCGGGCCTTCCGGAACGCCCCTGAAAACTACTATGATACAAAGAAAGGGTTCTATGAATATCACTTCAACATGCCTGAAGAAATTGGACGAGTCGACATGAATTCAGCCTCATATGTATTTGGCCTTATGGCGGGGCTTGTCGACTCCGACTACAAAAATGTAATCGATTACGTTCAGAACAAATGGGCTACATTCGAGAACTATCAATTCAGGATGCAAAACCACATTGAAGAAACAGCTCTCAAACTGTACGAAAGCGACAAAGAAGCAGCGCGAGAGTATCTGGCTGATTACACCAGGGCGAGAGCATTAAAATCTCTCAAGATAGCCAAATCAATCATAAACACACTTGAATACAGACTATGGAACGCGGAGCAAGGGTCAAGGCTTAAGTTAAACAAATAGACATCTATCGAAGTTTCCGGCAAACAGCGTGTAAAATATGTTTGAATTGAATTAATGTGTACATTCGGTATATACACTATAACTGCTTGAATTACCATTGATTACAACATTGTTCACTTTAAACCGTATAATCTGTATACAACATCATGTCACCTTATATGACAAATTAACTCTGATATTTACCAGATAAAAGAATTTAATAATTTATATCAGCTCTAATAACTTCCTATACGACAGTATCTTACATAATACCTTTTTGCTAGATAAATTAATTCCTGCCTGTTGTAACTCCTTTCGGCATTTGAGATGCAATAGAATAGCAGAGAAGCGGCGGGGTTGGGCCCTTCTCCACTTTTAATGACAGAAGCGCCTATCGATAAACCAGGGAAGGTGGTGTTTTCCATGAATGCGCTGTGGAGATAATATTATTTTCATTTGCCGAATCAGCGTTCGATAATTATAAATTCGAGCATTTCCCGAAAATAATTCCAACCCTTCAACGTAATTATTTGACCTGACTGCTAAAAGGAGGAGTTCAATGTTTAAACGAACTATTTCAACAATTATAATTATATCGGTGCTATCTCTGATCTGGTATTCATGTTCAGAAAATAGCATTAATCAGCCTGCAGCAAAACCAGAAGGTCCAACCGGCGTTGAAACAGACAATTTAAATAAAAAATTAATAAATGACCCCCAAGTAAAAGAGCTTGTTGATATCTGTGATGAACTGATACAAACTGTTATTGATCGTAAAATCACACGGGAAGAATTAGAATCCGCCGCTCTTGATAAACAAATAGCCGCTGCTGAGCTGGGTATGTCCGGGATTGAGTCAGAAAGGCTGATCGATCACATCAAGGAACTCAGTAATTCTCTATTAATGAAATACCCCGAATTGAAAGAAATGGTTCAGAAACAAATGAAGGAACGTTGCGAAAGTTGTCAGATCAGCCAGGTTATAAGTAACTGGGACAAAGTTCGCGCGGATCAAGATCAAGATAGCCGCAGAGGACTACTGAGCAAGATGAGCTACACTACCTATATAGTTGCTCTTATTGGTTGCGCGGTCGGTACCGGGGGCAATGCATTATTTTATGCTATATGCGCTTATGTTGTCTACTGCAGCTATACAGGAAAGTGCTGAACTATAAAACGGTTATGTAGTATATTTTCCGGATCGAGATAAATTTTCTCTATCCGGGCTGAAAGAAACACCTTGATTTTTAAGAAAATCGTCTTTACTCTTTTTCTTGGGTTTTAAATTACCTTACCGATTCAAGAAAACTAATCGAAAGGAGCAAAACATTGACGGAGTATATTCCAATAGCATTGATAGTTCTCTTCCTGCCTGTGGTTTTTATATCAAAAAAGCTTATGAAGCACCCGGCCACAACATTTATAATGGCAGCTATAACTTTATACTTTATAGTCTATGCGTTTTTAGAACCTGAAGATGTTTGGTTTTATCTCTTATTCACCTTAATAGGCATTGTCACTACTATCAGGAGCGCGAAATCGTCAGGCCTTTTAAAGTGATACGATAGATACAGAGATTGAGGGGTGGTCAGCTCTAATAGTTTTATATGAGCGCCGGACGAATCTCAGCGCGGAATTGGTTATAAAGGCTGTAAAATTTTCTTAAGTTAAATGGGGGGAGAAATCCCATTCTCTTTTTCTCCCTCCGTCCTTGTTTAATCTCATCCGGATAATAGTCCTGAATAGCTTTCTTGTTCATATACCGATCCTCCCGCTTATAAATCCCGCACAGTAATGATAATTAAAAAGTTTCTGTTATCGAAATATGTACCCTGGTTTCATCCATGGAAAGTCTCCCTGCCGCGCCGAAGCTCAATTCGACCGTTCCAAGATCGGATACAGACCTGATCCCGAAACCAAATCCGTTTTTAAACTTCCATTTTTGACCACCCCTGTAATACCCCCCTATATCATTAAAAAGGAAGATTCGGTTTTGCCCTCCAAAACGATATTCCAGATTCAAAAAGGTTACTCTTTCTCCTCTGAACTGGTTTTCACGAAACCCCCTGAGTGTTTTCGCTCCTCCCATCGGGAACATTTCAGCAATATGAATATTACCGTCAGAAAATATTCCTTCAGAAACCATTCTGCAAAAAAGGTTCTGGTTTTCAACTGTGGGTATAGTCAGGAAAAGATTGAAAGTATATAGATACTGCCAATCTATTTTTGTTCCTCCATCCCTTGGATAATTCTTTCTTCTTCCCCCTTCAATCCGGCAGTTTGCCCTGATAACAGAACCCGAGCCCTTTTCAAGCCCCACTCTATAACGCTGTCTCACACTCCTGCTCAATTCACCCCCTGATGGAATTACATTTCTGTCGCCTGAAAACCCAACTAAAGTATTAAACCCCCAGGGACCAAAGGGAAATTTTAATTCAATCATTCCGGAATGCATATTGTAGAGAAAATCTTCAACAACCTGCTCCACAGAAAAGGACACGGCAACCGGTTTCGAAAACAGAAAGGGTTCACGGTATTCTATTTTCGTCTTTGAATATTTTCTCCCGTCGTTAAACCATAAATAACCCGCTTTCCTTCCGGTACCCGCAATATTATCAAGCTGAATATCCACGCGGCCGTTCATTTCATAATCATTGTTATCCTTTCTGGAAAATCCGAAGGCCCCCTGAAAATAATTACTGCTCTTTTTTTCTTCAACCGGAAACACAAGGACAACTTTCCCTTCTCCATTCCTGTTAATACGTTCTTTTCCGACGGCTTTAAAAAGCCCGCTTGCCTCAAGATTCTTCGCGGCATTTTCAATTATCTCTTCACTGAATTTCTTCGGGATATCTACACGTGACGCCATAACCGCTACTGAACTATCTGTTCTTGTTAGTCCATCAAATATAATTCCGGAAAGCAACGCTTCTTCACCGCTGACAATTGAAAATGAAATATCAACTTTGTTTTCCTTTTCCTCAAATCTAAAAGCGGTTAACCATATCTGCGCGAAGGGATAACCGGAATTGTTGTAAAGATCCAAACTGTTACGCATTAAAACCTTTA
>DAOWMJ010000149.1 GCA_030643145.1 Candidatus Latescibacterota bacterium
AAGTTTTTTACGCATCAGATTGAGCCATAATCAGGGAGCGATACTGGGTGTACTTTCCGGCGCAAGGTCTCTTCTTTTGACAATTACCATAATTTCTGTTATCGCTTTGATTTTCTTCGCTTATAAGATGAGGTATGCCCCCCTGTTAAAGAGGTTGTCTCTGGGGCTTATTCTCGGCGGCGCTTTCGGCAACCTTATAGACAGGTTAGCTACGGGCAGTGTAGTGGATTTTCTTGATATGGGGATAGGCCGGTACCGTTGGCCTACTTATAATATAGCGGATGCCGCTGTAACAATAGGGGCAGTGATCCTTATTTCAGGATTTGTCCTGCATTCTGATTCTTCCAGGAAGGAAGATGCAGGCGAATCTAAGTAATTCAGGGGGCTTTTCTGTAGTTATTTTTAATTGCGCGGTGGAACAAAACTGTATTGTTTAAGGTTTTTTATGAGTAAAAAGATATATGAATTTGTTGTCGATGAAGAAAGCGCGGGGGAAAGGCTGGATCTGTATCTCGGCGGGCAAATCCCCGAACTTTCAAGGTCTAGGATTCAAAAGGCCATAAAATCGGGAGAGGTTCTTATTGACAGAAGCGAAGTGACAAAAGTTTCCTATAGAGTGGACGACAATGAGAGGGTTCTTCTTGAGTTCACTCCTCCTGAGCCGATGAAGGCTTTCCCTGAAGATATTCCCCTAAATATTGTTTATGAAGATAAATTTCTTGTTGTTCTTGATAAACCTCCGGGACTTGTTGTGCATCCTGCTCCCGGGCATAGAAGTGGCACTCTGGTTAACGCTTTATTGTATCATTGTGACGACCTTTCGGGTATTGGAGGAGTCCTTCGTCCCGGAATTGTTCACAGGCTTGATAAAGATACATCGGGACTTTTGGTTGTCGCTAAGAATGACGAGGTTCATCTTTCACTCAGTCGCCAGCTTATGGAGAGGACAGTTTCCAGGGTTTATCACACGATTATATTGGGTCAAATGCCGGGTCCGGAAGGTGTAATTGACAGGCCTGTAGGCAGATCCCGGCGCAATAGAAAAAGAATGACTGTTGTAAAATCGGGTGGTAGAGATGCTGTGACCTACTACAATGTTATGGACACTTTTCCGCCTTTTCAGTATATTAAAGTGAAGCTCGGAACCGGGAGAACTCATCAGATCAGGGTGCATTTTTCTCATTTTGGAAGACCGATATTCGGAGATCCTGATTATGGAGGCAGGAAGCTGCGTAAGGGCGGCTTGTCGGATGAGGAGAGAAAAATTGTTCAAAAGGCACTTTCTATTATTGACAGGCAGGCGCTTCATGCCGCGGAACTGTCGTTTTATCATCCGATTGTGGGAAGGGAGATGAGTTTCAATGCTGACCTTCCGGATGATTTCGAATCTGTACTGTCGTTAATAAGGGGAAGTGATGAAATATAGAATCAGAGAAAAGGGTGGGGTTGCAATTATAGAATTATCCGGCAAACTTATGGGGGGTGACGATTCGTCTATATTTCAGGGTTTAATCTATGATCTTTTGGAGAAGAATAAGAAAAATATTGTAGTTGATCTTAGTAGCCTCTCATGGATAAACAGCGCGGGGATGGGGATTCTCATTTCCGGTTATACAACGATGCGTAAACATCAAGGAGATTTAAAACTACTGCATGTGTCGAATAAGATAAAGAGTCTTCTCTATGTGACGAAATTGAATTTGATATTCGAATCTTTTGATAATGAAAAGGAAGCTGTTCTAAGCTATTCCAGCAACTGATAATGAAGGAGGAATGGGCTGTGCCTGAATATATAACGATAGAATTCCCAAGCAGGCATGAATATCTTAATATGATTGATATTGTTTGTGGAGAAATTGCCGAGGATATGGGATTGAATCTAGAGATAGCGAATGAAATAGCGATTTCAGTAATAGAGGCCTGTACAAATGCCCTGGAGCATGGCAACAAATCTTCCCCGGAAAAAAATATTCGGATGGTTATAAAACGGGATACAGATAAGATTTCTGTCGAAGTATATGATTGGGGGAAAGGGTTTGATTATAAAGAATATCTTAAGCATATTCCGGACCCTTCTGATATTCAGAAAGTGCGTGGAAGGGGAATCTTTATAATGAAAGAGATGATGGATAATATCTCGTTCGAATTAATCAAGGATAGGGGCATGAAAGTGACGTTGGAAAAGAATTTATACAGACTGTAGCATATATTATCCCAACTGCAGCCCCTTCGCGCGAGGTTTTATGTATTTTAACAGGAACTAACCATCGTAAATGTACGTACAATTTTTATATGCGGGGTTGTAATATCCAGTATGACAGCATAACGGAGCTTGGTTGTTTATGGAGTGTGTTGGATGGTTGTTTCCTCATTTCTTGCTTCATTTTATTTTATATGCGGAGCTGTATTATTCTTTGTGGCGATAACAATTCTTCGTTATTCAACCAGGGATGTTATAGGCTGGGCCACCGCTTTGGTTCTCTTCTTTTCCGGCATCGGGCCTCTTCTCGGAGCTATGGGAGTTATTCTTAAAAGCAATCTTCATGAGGGGGCTTTTCTTTTCAGAAGCCTGATCGACAGCTTTGATTACATCTGGGAATTCTTCTTTCCATCACTGGTTCTGTTTGCCCTTGTCTATCCTGTTGAACATAGACTTTGGAAATATATCAGGAAGTTTTCAATCATTCTCTTCGCGCCTCATCTTTTTCACTTGATTCTGGTGATATTTCTTATCGATAGAATAAACCCGGCGGATGTTTTCTCGTTTTTACAAAATATCTCCTTTCTGCCCGACACTCTCGGTTCCTACGTTGGAAAGGCCGCGGGTTTTCTTGGAGTGCTTACAGGGATGTTTTTTAAGGTGCATACCAGGCTATTTTCGGTTGTAAATATTTCTTATGCCGCGTTTTCTATGGTTCTTATTGGCCGTTCCAGGCATCTTGAACTTGCTCCGAGGGCTAAAAGGCAAACTTGGTTTGTTATCACGGGGCTTGGTATCTGTGTCGTTACATATTCTCTGGCCAGGGTTATTCCGGTTTTTTGGGGGAATGGAGCCGGGGCTGAATTTAGCGTTGCTTTTATCAATGCCTCTCTTATAATCGGAGGAGGCACAATAGCCTATGTTATTGTCCGTTACAGATTTCTTGATATAAAATTGATTGCCCGGAAAGGAATATTTCTTGGAGGAGTTACCGCTGTTCTTGTTGCTGTTTACCTAATAATCGTAAAGCAGCTTACATCCTATATCCGCGGGTTTTCAGATATAAGTATCGATGTGCTGGAAATCGGGCTGATAGTTATTTTTCTTATTATATTTCAGCCTATTTTGGTTAGAATTGAAGAATGGGTTGAGAATATCTCACTTGGGGAAGGAAAGAATCCAAGAAAGAGAATAAAGGCTCTCAGTAATGAACTTCTTTCGATAGTTGATATAGATAGCATGAAGAGAGTAATCAATGAAGTTCTTTCAGATCTCTTTGAGGCGACGAGGCCGGAGATAATTCTTCGTGATGGGATTCATTCTATTGTACGGGAAGAACATTTTGAAACGATGGAAAAAATTTTTGACGGAGGGGGAGAACCGATAGGAAAGTTTGATTTTATTGAAGCTATGGGATTTGAAAGGCCGAAGAGGGGAATGTTTATGCGCCATTCGGAAAAGAATGTTGCGGTGATTGTTGACAATCTTCCGAGTGGAATCAAGTGGTTAGCGAGTTTTGAAGTTATAGTTCCGGTTATGCGAAGCGGTGGATGCTCCGCCCTGCTTTTACTCGGAGAGCATGAACAGAGAGGGTATTATTCGGTTGAGGAAATTGCTCTTCTTTCGATGCTTGCCTCCCAGATCGCCGCCGCTCTTACAAGAGTAGAACTTCTTGAAGAAGTGGTTGAGAAACGCGTTATGGAAGAAGAATTAAGTATCGCCCGCAATATTCAGCAGAACCTTCTTCCGTCTCACGCCCCCGATCTTGAGCGGTATGAAGCCTCAGCCGTTAGTATTCCGAGTAAACAGGTCGGAGGGGATTATTTTGACTATATTACCCGTGAAGGTTTGTTTGCTTTCGCTGTCGCGGATGTTGCCGGCAAGGGTGTTCCGGCCTCTCTTCTTATGGCTTCCCTTCAGGCGAGCCTAAGGTCGATGAGGGACCGGATAGAATATCCGGAAAGGATTGTAAGCAGCCTTAATGAGGTTATGTGTGATATTACAGCTGACGACAAATTTGCGACATTTTTTTATGGATGCGTGAATATTCATAAGAATAAATTACTCTACAGTAATGCCGGCCATTTTTTTCCTGTTATTTTAAGGGTTGGCGGTGAAATAGAAGAGCTTGATTACAGTGGACTTATTCTTGGTGTTAAACCTGAATTTGAATATAAGAGTATGAAATTAAACTTCAAACCGGGGGATACTCTGGTTGTCACGACAGATGGCGTACTCGAAGCTGAAAATAAAGATGGTGAATTTTATGGCGAAAAGAGGCTGCATCGATTTCTATCGGAGTTGGAGGGCGGAAGCGCTGAAGGGATTAAAGATGCGATAATCAGAGATGTGGAGGATTTCTCTGTTCATGATAGGGCAAGAGACGATATGACAATTCTGGTGCTAAAGAGGAACAGGTAGGAATTATGCCACAAAATCACGAAGAGGTTTTAAGCCGTGTATTGGGCATTGACCCGGGAGAGAAAAGAACCGGAATTGCTATAAGTGATCCCCTGAGGGTGATCGCGCAGGGGCTTGATACGTTTATAAAGGGTAAAGGAAAGGAACTGATCGATTATATAGAAGAACTGGCGGAAAATTACGTTTTTAAAACGGTGGTTATCGGAATGCCCCTCTCTATGAGCGGGAAAGAAATAAAAGGTTCCGAAAGGTCGCGTACCCTTGCTTCTTCTATAAAGGCCAGGATCGATACAGAAATTGTATTTATTGATGAGAGAATGACCAGTCTGGAGTCCGAAAGGATCCTAAAGCAGGCGGGCCGGATACGCGACAAAGGGGATATCGACAAAGTGTCAGCAATTCTTATCTTACAGAGCTATCTCGATGGAGTTGATTAGTGATGAAAAAATTGAAGCCTGTTCTGGCTGGTGTGATTATAGTTATTATATTTGCGTCATTCTACATAGCGCTTTTGTATCTTGCGAGTGAAAAGGAAAGTGAGGGCAGGGAGGTGGTTGTAAGGATACATCCCGGCACAACCTTCCATGGCATTCAGGTTCTACTGGAGGAAAAGGGAATTCTTAAGCATTCAACGATTTTCCGCTGGGCGGCATACCTTACGAGAGAAGAAAATAATATTAAAGCCGGGGAATATCTCTTTAAGAGCGGCGAGAGTGTTGCCGCCATTCTGGAAAGGC
>DAOWMJ010000073.1 GCA_030643145.1 Candidatus Latescibacterota bacterium
GTGTTCCTTCTTATTATTGCCGGATTTGGTATTTATTTGCCCGTGTTTGATCAGATGGAACCGGGCAGGTTTTTGGTGCCGGCGTTTCTTTTTATGGCGCCCCTTGCCGGTACAGGATTCGCGATGTTGATCAGAGAATCAAAAAGAATATTTCCCGCCCGGCGTCTTTTTTCGGCGGCAAAAACCACTGTAGTTATTATCCTTCTGCTATCTTCTCCGGTGTTAGCGTTGATTTCATCACGGGAGTATTACAAACATACTCTAAGCTCAACGTTTACGCCGGAAGTAGACAAACTGCTTGAAGCTCTCGCACGGGAAACAGACAATTCCGGCCGGTTGATGATCGAAGACGATCCCGCGCGGATATACGGGAATTGTTATCTTGCCTCGATCGTTCCTTTGTATACAGGTGTCGAACAGATTGGAGGGCTTTACCCAAGAGCGTTTATAAAACACAATTTCGCAAACTTTACGAGTTTTCAAACAATGGGGGTTCCTCTGAAACAAATGGCCCCTGAAAAATTACGCGATTATATAAAGCTGTATAATATCCACTGGATTCTGACGGCAACACGGGAAAGTAACGCGTATTTTGGTAAATTTAAGAACATGAAAATTGTCTGGGCCTCCAAACACTTTGTTTTAAGGGAGTTGCTTCATAAATCATCTTTCGCGTCGGAACGCGGGGTTGAAGTTCGGGCATCTTATGGCGGGCTTCATGTGATAATAACTCCTGAGATCGGGAGAACACCACCGGGGAAAATATTACTGAAGTACCATTGGGACCAGGGACTTGGCGTAGACCGTCCGGCACGGATCTCGCGAGTGACGCGGCTGGACGACCCCGTTCCCTTTATTCTTCTTGAGCCAAACGGAGAAACAGATATCAGGATAGTTTTCCGTTAGAGGACCTGGCATGTTTCAGCTGTTTTGCCGGAAATCACCCTTCTTACAGATGTTTGCTCCATGTTGCTCCAAAATCCGTTTTACCGGCGACATTGACAATTACCGGGGATTAGTGTATAATCCGTTCAAGCAGTTTCAAATGAAAGGGATACGTATAGGCAACTTTTGCTAAAGAATTGATGTTTTAAATGTTTAAACAACATCGTGCGGCACTGACTATTTGTGTGCTGCTTGGGATACTTGTATTTCATATGGTTATCGCGTGGCAGGACATTGCCGTGCTTTCGCGGAGCGATTATCTCTACGACGACAGCTTCTACGCGTTTAAGATAGCTCAAAACATTGCCGCCGGCAGAGGGATTACTTTTGACGGTGTCCACTCGACAACAGGGTTCCAGCCGCTATATGTTTTTCTTCTAGTACCCGCGTTTATGATATCCGGCGAAAATCTCGTTTTGCCGATTCATATTGCCCTGTCTCTTTTGGCTCTTTTTACATGCTTTACGGCGTATTTTATTTATCGGATATCAAGGCTCTATGTTGGTTGGACAGCTTCAATTGCTGCCGCCGCGATTTGGGCGTTCTCTCCCATTGTTACACGGCAAACCGTAAACGGTCTTGAGACAGCTATTGCCTCATTTATGATTACAGCTTGTGTTTTTTATTACCTGACAAGGCTGAGGAATTTAAAAAACCCGCCGGGAAGGCGGTTTTTTGTTCTGGGGCTTCTTCTGGGGCTTACTGTTCTTACGAGGATAGACGGGACTTTCCTGGCTCTTGTTTTGCTTCTTGACTATCTTCTTCTCTTACGGAAGAGGGGCGGGCAGCTAAGAGCAACTCTTCGCCTGTTTCTATTGCCGTTGGGTGTTCTGATGTTATATGGGCCATGGCTAATATTTAATCTGATTGAGACTGGAAGCCCGCTTCAGGACAGCGGGATGGCAACGCGTTTCCTTTCCTTGGCTTATGCGGCTTATTTTGGATATGGGATAGAAAATCTTGCCGCCAGCGGACCGGACGCTTCATTTCTTTGGGATCAAGTAGTTCACTCTGTCTCTGTAATGAAAGTCGTTCCCCCCATACATGTTTTATTCCGTTCTATTGATAAACTGGGAATCTTACTTGGGTCCCGCGGCAATTTTCGCCTGGCGGGAAATGTTTTCGGACTTTTCGTTTTTATCGGCGCAGGATTTGCCGTTTTCAGATGGCGAAAGAACACGGAGAAAATCCGCAGGAGTGAAATACATTTTCTGCTGTTGTTTTCCGGACTTCTTCTTGTATCTTATTCGTTATATATCTTCGGAGCATTCTTTTTTCTACGTTATTATTATCCGATATTTTTGATCGCGTGTATTTATTGCGCCTTTTTTCTGCAGGACGCTTTCGACTGGTATCAGCGGCGTTCGTCTTTGGTTCGCCGGGCGGCGATTATAGCCGCTACCGGATACGCGGTGATCTTTTTGTCTTTTTCTTTTTCGCGTGCTTTTAAGCTGCAACCGGTTTGCCCATTTTATGATATTGCTAAATGGGCGAAGGAGAATACCCTTGAAGATGAAACTATAGGAGTGTTCCAATGCGGAACTATCGGATATTTCTCCAACCGCACGATTATTAACCTCGACGGGAAAGTAAACCGGAGCGCGCTGTATGCTTTAAAAGATGGATCAATAACCGAATATATAAAGCAGGAAGGGATTGATGTGATTCTGGACCATTCAAAAATCCTTAAGATATTTTTTGGAATATCACTTGATAAAATGGGCGAATTTTATCCAAGCGATCTGTGTGATTCCTTGACAAATTCGTCCGGATGGATTGCCTGCCGACGGACTCCTCTAGAGGAAAATATAGCCCCGGAGAAATAACGGGCCAAAAACTGAAATCATTCTTGTTTATACCTTCGTCAGCTACAATATAAGGCAGAATTAATTTGACTTTATAGGGCGAATTTTGGTTTAATGTCTGGTAGCAGAACAGGGGATATGAGTTTTGGGCCATCGAAGGACAAAGGACCAGCAAAAGGAAACCCGGGGAGGCAAAACTTATATAGAAAAACAATTAAAGAGAGAGCGAATTTAAGCGTCGCAAGAAAAAACAACCCACCTTTCCGGTACGGCAACCCGCCTCCGAACTGGGAAAATCCCGGCGGACACTATTCCCCTGTACAGTATCGAAGAGAAGCTTGAATCAATAGAGAGACGATAGTTTTGGGCCGGGTGTTAACCTCTGGAAGTGGTCGGCCTTCAGGGGACTAATATAGTTCGGTAACATCCGGCCCGGTTGTTTGGAGCTCGGAGCTGTAAATTGAAGTTCGCCGGTTCTAAGCGGCGACATATAATGTTGCCGCGGGGTACGGTTGCATTTTAAGAGCTCCAATCATAAAAAAAAATAGAGGGAAAGCCCGCGCAGATACAAATGGAGAGAAATGTTGCAGTTTTATGAGAAATGCAAAAAGGCGGTTATAGAAGGGGACAGCGACCTTGCCCTAAAGCTCGCGACAGAGGCAATAGATAAAAATAAACCAGTACTCGATGTTATCGAAAAAGGGTTTGTTAAGGGGATAGAAGAGGTGGGCCGGCTCTGGGAGGATGGCACCTTTTTCCTTCCCGAACTTGTAATGGGGGCTGAAGCCATTAAAAAGGCTCTCTCCCTTCTTAATCCCATTCTTTCGGACCAACAGACAAAAGGCTTTAAAAAGGGGAAAGTAGTTATTGGTACTGTTGAAGGAGATGTTCATGATATAGGGAAGACCCTTGTCGCGACCATGCTGTCCGCAAGCGGGTTTGAAGTTTATGATCTGGGGTTTGACGTTGGGGTGGACAGCTTCATTGAAGGGGCAGACAAGTGGGGCGTGAACTGTATTGCCTCCTCCGCGCTTCTTACTACAACTATGCAGAAGCAGCGCGGAATAATTGAAAAACTTAAAGAACGTGGAATCAGAAATAAATACACTGTTATCGTAGGAGGAGCTCCCTGCAGCCGGAAATGGGCCGATGAGATAGGAGCTGACGGATACGCCAAGGATGCAGTGTCTGCCGTAACACTTGTTGGAAAATTAATCGGCGGTGATTGAAAAAAATAACCGGCGTAAGGGTTAGCATGAATTTTGATCTGAAAAAGTTGCTGGACGAGAAAATTCTTCTCTTTGACGGGGGAATGGGGACTATGATTATAGAAGCTGGGTTACAAGAGAATGAAATACCGGAAAGCTGGATTTATTCCAGAAGAGAAGAGCTCTTCAATATACACGTTAAATATATAGAAGCCGGCGCGGACGTTATTCAAACAAATACATTTGGAGCAAGTAGTATCAAACTATCCTCCTCGAGAGCCGGCGCGATGCTCGATCCGGAAGAAACTAACAGGAAAGCAGCGGTTATCGCGCGAGGGGCGCTGGAAAGGTTCAAAGGCCGGGATCTGCTCGTAGCGGGCGATATCGGCCCAACGGGACGGTTTTTTCCTCCGGTTGGAAGTCTGAGCGAAGATGAAGCGAGAGATACTTTCAGGCGGCAGGCTCGCGCATTAGATCAGGGAGGAGCGGACATTTTTCTTATAGAAACTATGAGTGACTTGAGGGAAGCGGTGGAGGCCTTGAGGGGAGTGAAAGAGGTTTCGGAAAAGCCCGTTGTAGTAGAGCTTACTTTCGACAAGAAACCAAAAGGGTATTTCACCCTTATGGGAAATACTCCCCGCGAAGCTGCGGAGATCCTCGAGCGGGAGGGAGCTGATATGATAGGAGCAAACTGCACGCTTTCGAGTAACCCGATGATAGGATTGGCGCGAGAACTAAGAGCTCAGACAGATATGCCCCTGCTCTTTCAGCCAAACGCGGGGCAGCCCGTTTTAACGGAAGGAAAAACACACTATACGCAGTCACCGGATGATTTCGCCGAAGATATCGAGAGGATAGCAAGAGAAGGGGCCGACGCTGTTGGTGGCTGCTGCGGCACAACCCCGGAATTTATCAGGAAGATTAGAGAAAAGCTCGAGGAACTTGGGAAATAGCATGGAGAGTGGATGGAACCGGTAGTACTTAATAATATTAAGATAGAAATCAAAGAGGACGAGCTTCTTAAAATACTTGGGAATATGGGAAGAGTGGAAAGTTGGAAGGGTAAGGGTATAGAGGAAAAGATTGCAGAGGTTATTGAGCTCGCGTCAAGATTAATAGAACCGAAAGGGATATATATGATTGCCGAGGGGAGGAGTTTGGGCGGAACGGATATTTTTGATTCTCTTGAGAAAATGGCTTTTTCCATATGCACAATAGGAGAAAAATTAGAGAAGAAAGTAGGCGCTCTTTCCAGAGAGGGGTCGATACTGGAAGCCGTGCTGCTTGATTCCACAGGGTCTGTCGCTGTCGAGGAGACGGCTAATTATATAGAAAGTAAAATAGCGGAAATTGCCTCCGGGGAAGGGAAAAAAACATCGCCCCGCGCGAGTCCCGGATATGGGGAGTGGAAAATAACTAATCAGAAAAATCTTTTCGAGCTTCTGCCCGCGGGCAGAGTAGGGGTCAACCTGGGAAATAGTATGATGATGTCTCCGCAGAAATCGATATCTTTCGCCATACATATATCAGAAACACCTGTAAGGTTGAGAGGTAAAAATTTTCTAAAAAAACTGTAAAAAACAAACCCCCCTTTTTTAGACGGGGAACATCAAAAGAAAAGGAAAATGCAAAACATTCCGCAAATCAGTTGGTTTGAAGAAGGAAAATTAGAAAGTATAGTCAAGGAAGCTATCAATATTCTTTCCTCAACAGGGGTTTATATAGATAGTAAGGATGTTTTATCCCTTGTCGGGGAAGCGGGGATAAGGATTGCTAATTCTCGCGCCTTTATGTCTGAAGAGGCCGTTCGGAACGCGATAGGATCTGCCCCGGACAGAATAACCATATATAACAGATTCGGGAACTCCGTTATGGATATAGGCGGGTGGAATCTCTATTTTAACCCCGGGTCATCGGCGGTCCAGATACTGCGATACGGCGAGGGAAAAACCACAACCCCTGTCAGCAGAGACCTGGCGCAATTTGCCAGGTTGACCGATTCGCTTATCGGGTACGATGCTCAAAGCACAGCGCTTGTACCCGGCGATATTCCGGAGACAATAGCAGATAGATACAGGCTATATTTAGCGTTGATATATTCCGGAAAACCGGTAGTTACGGGAACTTTTGGGCTGGATGGGTTTGAGCCGATGAGTGAGATGCTGCGAGTGGTGACGGGGGGAGAAAAAGAATTGAGGGCCAGGCCGATTGCGATTTTTGACTGCTGTCCTAAATCTCCTCTGTTCTGGAGCGAGTTGGCTGCACGGAATCTTGTCGATTGCGCTAAGGCGGGAATTCCCGCTCAGATTGTCCCGATGCCTCTTGCCGGAGCCACCTCCCCTGTCACATTGATTGGAACAATCACGCAACACTGCGCGGAAAATCTGAGCGGAATAGTGATTAATCAGCTTGCCATGCCCGGTGCCCCGGTTATTTACGGCGGGTCGCCGGCATGTTTCGATATGAGGAAAGCAACAACACCTATGGGGGCCGTTGAAACGCAAATGATAAATGGGGCGGGCGCTCAGATCGCGAAACATCTCGGACTGCCGTCGCACGCTTATATGGCGCTTAGCGATTCCAAGACGGTTGACTATCAGGCTGGCATGGAGACGTCGATGAGCGCGCTCGTTGCCGCGTTAAGTGGAGTGAACAATGTTTCGGGCCCGGGAATGCATAACTTCCAGACTTGCCAGAGTATGGAAAAACTTGTGCTGGATCATGAAGTTTGTATGATGGCCAGGAGATTCAGGGAAGGGATCAAATTTAGGGAGGCCGGCCATTCGAAAGAAATAATTCAGGAGGGGATAAAGAAAAAGCAATTCCTGTCCCTTAAAAGCACCTTGAAGTGGTATCGGGAAGAAACATATTTTCCGGACGCGGTTATAGATCGCGATATAGGGGAAAAGGGGGCGGATCTTAGTGAGGGAGAGATCTTGAAGAGGGCTTCGGACAGGGTCGCGGAGCTTTTAGTATCCCATAATTTTGTTACCCTGGAAGCGGGGAAATCGGAAGCGATAGAAGAAATTATGCTTCGGGAAGCAAAAAAAGCCGGAATCGGTAAGCTTCCCGAGTTGCCGGAGTGAGCAAAGATTTTATGAAGGAAAAATATTTTACGGAAGAAAATATTGCGGCCGAATCGCGGCGGATTCTTGATGAACTTAACCTAAGAGGGCTGAAGAGAGAATGGAACGGCGTCCTGGCGAACACCGCGCTCGTGATACTCGATATGCAGCGTTATTTCCTCGACAGGAACTCTCATGCTTTTATACCTTCGGGGGCTCCAGTAATTAAACGAATTGAATGCCTCGCCGAGCGGTTTAGAAAAGCCGGAAAACCCGTTTTTCTGACCCGGCACATCAATACAACAGAGGACGCGGAGATGATGCAAAAGTGGTGGGGAGAACTTATTACTGAAGAAAATACTTTAAGCGAACTATGCAGGCAGCTTAAAGGAGCAGGTCTGATTATAAGGAAAACTCAGTATGACGCCTTCTATAAAAGCAACCTGGAAGAGGCGCTCCGGGGAAAAGGAGTGAAAAGAATTGTGATCGCTGGTGTAATGACTCATATTTGTTGCGAGACTACCGCGAGATCCGCTTTTGTGAGGGGTTTTGAGGTTCTCCTTCCCGTGGATGGTACGGCAACATATAATATCGATTTTCACAGGGCGGCGTTTCTTAATCTTTCGCACGTCGTTGCCACACCTGTGCTTGTTGATGATTTAGTAAATGCCCTGGAAGAGGAAGAAGCATGAGCGTTATAACCCCGGAAGAAGTAGTGGTTGTCGGCGCGGGTCCGGCTGGAATAGCGGCGGCGATCCAGCTTAGGCGTTGCGGTATAGATCCGCTTGTTTTTGAAAAAGAAGGGGTTGGAGGTCTTCTTCGGAGCGCTAATCTTGTAGAAAACTATCCGGGGTTTCCCGAAGGAATCAAGGGGCGCCTTCTGGCAGAGCGTTTTGAAAACCAGTTCAAGAGATACGGGATAAGGGTTTTGGAGGAAGAAGTTATAATAGCCGACTATTCTTCAGGCCTTTTTTTTGTCGGTTCACATTCGGGAACCCGGGAAACGAAATATATTGTTTTGGCTTCTGGAACAGTTCCCCGCGAGAATTGCGGAGTTGTAATATCAAAAGCCGCCGAAAAAAGAATTCATTACCGCTTGGAAAAAATGCTGGACATATCCGGCAAGAGAATAGTGATAATCGGAGCCGGAGACGCGGCGTTTGATTACGCGGTGACCCTTTCGGCGGAAAACGATGTGTTGATTCTTGGAAGGAGCGAGGTCCCCGGGTGTATACCGGTTCTCTACGAAAGAGTTCTTAACAATAGAAAAATAACTTATTTGAGAAAGACCGAAATCGGGAAAACAAACTTTAAAAACGGGGAACTTGTTTTGGAATTGAAGAAAAATAAAAGAACAGATGATAATTTACCGGAAGGCTTTAAGCTCCAAAGTGGAATTGCAGCGGATCATCTTTTATTTGCGATAGGGAGAAGATCTCTGCTTGATTTTCTTTCGGAAAGAGTTGAAAGGAAAATGGGATTGCTTAAATCAGAAGAACGGCTTTTCCTTGTTGGCGATGTCGGCAATTTACGTTATAGACAGGTGGCAATATCCGTTGGTGAGGGTTTGAAAGCGGCGATGAAAATTGCGGGAAGGATAGATTCGGAAGGATGAAAGTTGTATCGAGTGCAGGCAGAGAAGATGTTGCTATAGTTTATATCGCTGAAACAGCCGGCGGTAGACGTGTAGAGTTTGTTGAGTCAATACAACCCCCGATTCCCAGAGAGAAGAAGTGGGTGCTAATATTGTCCACTCTGTTTGGATGCCCCTGCGGATGTAAAATGTGCGACGCAGGCGGAGACTACAGCGGGCGGTTATCTGCCGAACAGATTCTTTTTCAGATTGACTACATGATTAAAAAGCGATATCCGGGAATGAAGGTTCCGGCAGAGAAATTTAAAATTCAATTCGCCCGCATGGGAGAGCCCGCGCTTAACCCGAACGTCCTTGACGTATTAACGGAATTGCCAGGGCGTTATAATGCTCCGGGACTTATGCCGGCGGTATCGACTATAGCCCCCTCAGGATCTGAAGAATTTTTTGAAAGACTCCTCGAGATCAAGGAGAGATTTTATATGGGGAGGTTTCAGCTTCAGTTTTCCATCCACACGACAGATTCGAAAATGCGGGA
>DAOWMJ010000165.1 GCA_030643145.1 Candidatus Latescibacterota bacterium
AACACCGGTAGATATAGAATTCGCTCATGATGGAAAGGATTTCTACCTTCTCCAGTGCAGACCGCAGAGCCACTCGAAAATCGATGCTCCTGTAGCCATTCCGAAAGATATACCTGAAGAGAATATTATCTTCTCGGCAAGTCGTTATATTTCAAATGGATATGTCCCGGAGATAACCCACATAGTATATGTAGATCCTCAGAAATACAGTGAATTACCAGATAAGTCCGCGTTGCTGTCCGTCGGGCGTGCTGTGGGGCAAATGAACAAGCTTTTGCCAAAGCATAAGTTTATCCTGATGGGGCCGGGGCGTTGGGGAAGCCGCGGAGATATCAAGCTCGGTGTAAATGTTACTTATTCCGATATCAGCAATACAGCTGTTCTTATTGAGATAGCAAGGAAGAAAGGTAATTACATGCCTGATCTTTCATTCGGTACACATTTTTTTCAGGATCTGGTAGAAGGACATATACGGTATCTCCCCCTCTACCCGGACGATAAAGATATAATATTCAATGAACAATTCTTAATGAGATCTCCAAATATATTGCCGAATGTGCTACCGGAATTTACGTCAATCGCCGATACTGTTCACCTGATTGATATTCCGGAAACAACGGGCGGCCGTATCCTACAAATACTGATGAACGCTGAATTAAATGAAGCCCTTGGGATTCTAGCTAAACCCGGGTTCGCAGTTGATGAACCGGTCGAACAGAAACTTGTTGAACGAAATAAAGCTTCTTCTAAAAACTATTGGACATGGCGTTTCAAAATAGTCAAACAGATTGCTTCTCAACTCGATCCGGAGCGTTTCGGAGTTGAAGGATTTTATGTATTCGGCAGCACAAAAAACGCTTCCGCGGGTATAGCAAGCGATATTGATATCCTGATCCACTTTCGAGGTTCGGATATACAACGCAAAGAACTCTTGCTCTGGTTTGAAGGCTGGAGCCTCTGTCTGGACGAAATGAACTACATCAAAACCGGATACAGAACGGGGGGGTTGATTGATGTCCATATTGTAACAGATGAAGATATTGAGAATAGAACGAGTTATGCCGTAAAAATTGGAGCTGTTACAGACGCGGCTTTACTTCTTCCTATGATGAACAAGAATGAATTGTCATAAAAGCTCCCGAACAGCAGAGTTGGGATCCTCAAGAAAAAATCTTACCAATGCCAGCTCAGGGCCGTCATGAGCTGCCGAGATCATTGTAGTGCGTCCGATTCGATCCTGCCACGCTCCCGTAATTTTTGCTGATTCATGTACATGGCCATGAAGTGTAAGATGTGGTTGCCTTGACTCTATAAAGCGTTTAACGGCTATGCTTCCAACATGTAAATCAAGTGGAACATGGTCGATCATTTGTCCATCGAGAGCTGCGCGGTCCAGGTTGGTTTTGTAAGGCGGTGCGTGAAACAAAAATATTGCATCGCTTAGATCTTCTTTTCCTGTTAACTCATTAAGATCCTTTTGAATCGTCGAATATTTTAGTTCATCCGGAGTAACCTGGAAGGAATGTTCTCCTTCTTCAGGAGAAATACAGCCGGGATCAACGTAACAGGAAACATCGTATCGTTCCCAGTCTTTCAGTCTAAAGGGAGTCGGAGGAACATAGGAATAACCATAGACTGTCCATCGTCCAAACTGTTTCTTACAGTTATGGCTGTACTCCAACAATTCTTCTGAAGAGGCTGCTATCAAATTTTCCTCATAATACCGGCCATCATCGTTTCCTAATATTGCAAAAATACGCGGGTAAGATTCCCTGAGTTTTTCGCGCAGATCCGACAATTTCTTTAATAGATAATCATTGATAAAATCATTAAAATTGTTGCCGGACGACTGAAACCCCGGCACGATGTCTCCACCCAAAAAAACAATTTCAGGTTTTTCGATTTCGATTGCCTTAAACAGTTTCTTAAACCGGTCTATTTTGCCGTGCAGATCCGTAATAAATAAACAGCTTGTCGATCTTCCGGTTTTTTGATTATTTTCTAAATTGAAATTATGATTTTTCATATTATTAAAATGTCCGTTTTTAAAATGTATTTAAATATTGTAATCGAATATATAAAATAGTATCACAGAAAAAGGTAACATTTCCACTATTAATCAGCGGGTTTGCGGCAATGGATGTGGAGATTGGTGTGAACAACGCCGCTTCATCCATTGATGAGGTTTCAAAACAGTTTTAGAAGAGATAACAAGAAAGAGGGAAACACAATAATGAGAACATATCTTGATTGTATTCCATGTTTTTTTAATCAGGCGCTGCGAGCGGGAAGGATGGTAACAGGAGATGAGAAAAAATTGAAGAGACTTCTCGATGAAGTGGGTAGAGTGCTGAGAGATATTCCTGTTGAAAACACTCCGCCAGAAACAGGAATGCTGATTTATGAAAAAATAAGCAGAATTACAGGAGAATATGATCCATACAAAGAAATAAAAAGAAAGAATATTTCAAAGATTCTTCGGTTGTATCCCGCGCTTAAAAAAGAAGTTGAAAAATCGGATGACAGACTCCTTACCGCGATAAGACTCGCGATTGCAGGTAATGTGATAGATTTAGGTGTGAATAAAAAATTCGATATTGAAGAGGAAATAGATATAGTTCTAAAAAAGGATTTCGCGATATTTGATTATGAAAAATTCAAGCGTTATTTGGATAAAACCGATGAAATTCTCTATATTGGTGATAATGCCGGAGAATCTGTTTTCGACAGGATTTTAATCGAGGAAATAAAGAAACCGGTCACATATGTTGTCAGAGAAATACCCGTTATAAATGACGTAACCCGTGAGGATGCCATAAATGCGGGAATTGACAAGGTCGCGCGTATATTGTCATCTGGAACAAGCGCGCCCGGGACCGTTCTTAAAACATGTAGTTCTGAATTTATGGAGATCTACGGAAGGTCGAAGTTTATTATCAGCAAGGGCCAGGGGAATTACGAGGGTCTTTCCGAAGAGAAAGGCCTTATCTTCTTTTTGCTGAAGGCAAAGTGCTGGGTTATCGCCGCTGATATTGGTGTCAAAGAAGGAGATATTGTACTTAAAGGTATAAATATTTAATAGATATTATTTAATTAGAGTCTAAAGAAAGCGCATGATGGTACTTGATCATTCACAAACATATAAAGACAGGTCGTTTAAAAACTTTCCCCACAGACAGCGACTGCGTCATATTTATACCGTGATCGAGAAAGAGGGGTTAAAAAATCGACGGAATATAAGGTATGCGGATATGGGGTGCAGTAATGGATATTTAACCAATCTCCTGGCCGAATTTTTAAAGCCGGCTGAGGTTTATGGCTTTGATCACTCGACTAATTTCGAAATCGCAAAGGGCAGATACCCATTATTTAATTTTATGTTTATAGAACTGAATGAGCCCGCTGATGTTGGAAAGTTTGATTTTGTTACCTGTTTTGAGACCCTTGAGCACATCGGAAATTGCGTGACGGCATTAGAGAATTTAATAGGCGGCACAAAGGAAAGCGGGATTTTATTAATAACAGTTCCGATCGAAATTGGATTGAGGGGAATTATAAAATTTCTTTTGAAAACACTTTTCTACCGTTACAAGCTTGACGAGTTGCCTGGCCGGGTGTCATATTTTAAATATCTGATTTCGCTGCTGTTGCGTAGAGATATGAGCAAATTCAGGGACGAGAGGTCAAGCTGGAGTACACACTTTGGATTTGATTACCGATTAATCGATAAATTCCTAAAATCAAATAGAATAAGCTACCATGCTGTAAACAAGATGACAACACGCTTTTATGTTATAAAGCCGTGAAATAGATAGCAATTTTATGTTATTGTTCAATTTGTCCTGGAAAAGTAAGAGTTAATGTGTAACCATGACAGAAATTTAATGGCAGAAGGAGGTAAATAATGGAACTTCGCGTAAAAATAGCAACAGCAAGTATTTGTGCCGCATTTATTTTACTTTGCTCGCTGTCAGGCAGCGCTGGTAATAATACGCGGCAGCCGTCCTGGATGGAGGGAAGTGTAATGAAACTAGAAAAAGAGCTTGTCTCAAAGTATGGGAAGGGACAGCAAGATGCGATAAAAAGAGGGATTGTCCAGGTAAGCGAGTTATGGAACGAAGAGGATGGGGATTCGGAAGTGCTGGGGAAATTTGTTCTTGAGAATTACGCAGGTGAACCCGCGGCGCGGGACGCTATGTTCAAGCGTTTTGAATTTCTTTTTGAACAAATAGAGGGGCATATGAATCAGATCACTCTGGCTCTCAGATCGCAGGCTGATCTAGAGCTTGGGCCTCTTTATCCCTTTGATCTCATCTTTGCCGGATATAACCCCGGTTCACATATAATGGAGGATTTTTTCAAGAACAAACTCGCGTTTGTTGCTCTTCTTAATTTTCCTCTTACAACTTTGCAGGAGCGTCTGGACAAGGGCTCGGATTGGACGAGACGTCAGTGGGCAGAGGTTAGATTGGCTCAAAAGTTCTCAAAAAGGATACCAGCGAAGGTACAACTGGCCATAGGTGAAGCTGGTGGAGAATCTGACAATTATATCGCCGGTTATAATATCTGGATGCATCATCTTATAAAAAAGGATGGCGAAAGGTTGTTTCCTCCAAAGATGAGGCTGCTTTCACACTGGAATTTAAGAGACGAAATAAAGGCAAATTATGAAGATAAAGAAAAGGGGTTTGAGAAGCAGAGGATGATTCAACTTGTGATGGAGAGAATAGTTGATCAGACAATACCGGAAATAGTTATAGATGAACCGCATGTTGACTGGAATCCTTATACAAACGAGGTAAGCAAAGCGAAGGTGAACGATTCAGATAAGCCTTTCCCGGAGGCTATGAAAGTGACAAATGCCCGTGAACCGGACACAAGGTACCGGATATTGCTGAATACATTTCAAGCGGTAAGGAAGG
>DAOWMJ010000216.1 GCA_030643145.1 Candidatus Latescibacterota bacterium
CTCCTGTTAATTCTTCAATCTCATCCGCTTCAAGAAATCTAATCTCTTCACCCTCAAATAGGCTGACAAGCTTTGTTTCATTGACCTCTCTGTCTCCAGGAACAAGCAGCGCTATATTCTTTTCACTCACACGGTAGAGGAGCGTTTTTACAATTTCTTTTTTGTCAATGCCAAGAAACTTTGCTACTTCTTCAACTGTCGTAACATTAGGGGTGTTAATCTCTTTCAATTCCTTCAGATCAATTTTTTCATTCTTTTTTTCAGTTGTTTCTATAATCGCTTTCTCAAGATTTGCCGAGTAGCCGCATTGGCAACTCAGAATGTTGTCTTCTCCGTTATCTGCTAATACCATAAACTCATGCGATTCATTTCCCCCAATATAACCTGATTCCGCTTCAACAACTCTGTATTCCAATTCACATCTCTCTATTATCCTTTTATACGCCTCTCCCATCTTCCTGTATGTAACGTCAAGGGATTCCTCGTCAACGTGGAAACTATAAGCGTCCTTCATGATGAATTCCCTCGCCCTGATTACTCCGTAACGCGGCCTTATTTCATCACGGAATTTTGTAAGAATCTGATAGAGACATTGCGGAAGATCACGGTAGCTTCTCATACCATCCCGGGCTATCATTGTAATTACTTCTTCATGTGTAGGACCCAGCGCGAAAAACCTCTCTTTTGAATCCCGTAATTTAAAGAGCTCAGGTCCGAATGTGTCAACTCGACCACTATCTTTGTAAATATCGATTGGATGGAGTATCGGCATTAATACTTCCTGGGCTCCAACCCTGTTCATTTCTTCCCTTATGATCTTTTCAACTTTTTTAAGAACTCTTAATCCCAGCGGAAGAAAGGAATACACACCTGAAGTAAGCTTCTTTATTAACCCGGCTCTTAACATTAATATATGACTTGGTATTTCAGCTTCTCTCGGATTTTCTTTAAGTGTTGGAATACAACTTTCAGACCAGCGCATCTCTCCTCTTTCTGTAGTCATTAAACAAATAAATCTGTTTTAATTTTAAAGTTACAGTTGTTATACTAAAGCAGTAAGAGACGATATGCAAGATTGAAGTACAACGATCGTAATATTATAATAAATTTCACATTTTTCCGGGAAGAGATATATGAAAAAGGAATTTTACAAGTTGCTCGATGAAGGAGTTGTGATCTTTGACGGGGCGATGGGAACAATGCTGTATGAAAGGGGCATTTTTATAAACAGGTGCTTCGATGAATTAAATCTCTCGAATCCTTCAATGGTAAAGAAAATTCACGAGGAATATATATCAGCGGGGTCGGATATAATAGAAACCAACACATTCGGCGCGAACGAATTCAAACTAAAGCTGCATGGAATTGAAGATGAAATGGCGCTGATAAATGAACGCGGTGCCCGGATCGCCCGTGAAGCGGCATGTGATAACGCTCTTGTTGCGGGCTCAATCGGTCCTCTTGGTATAAAGATAGAGCCTTGGGGCCCAACCTCAAACGCCGAAGCTGAGAAGGCCTTTAAGTCACAGGGGGAGGCGCTTCTCTCGGGCGAAATAGATCTCTTTATTCTTGAGACCTTTGCCGATCTAAATGAAATTCACCAGGCCTTAAAAGCGGTCAGGGAGATCAGTGATCTTCCAATAATAGCACAGATGACACTGCAGCATGACGGCCTTGGCCTCTATGGAACAGAACCGGCTATCTTCGCGGAAAGACTTGACAGTTGGGGCGCTGACGCTGTTGGTGTCAATTGCACTGTCGGCCCTAAGGTTATGCTTGAAGCTGTTGAAAAGCTTGTTTCCGCTACCGGTAAGTATATCTCTGTTCAGCCGAACGCGGGAATTCCGCAGAATGTAAATGACAGGAATATCTATATGGTATCTCCTGAATATCTCGCTGAATATGCTAGAAGATTTGTCAAGGCCGGAGTGAAAATAATCGGCGGATGCTGCGGAACAACCCCGGAGCATATCAAGGCGATACACAAGACACTTCGCGGATCATCTCCTCCTAAAGTTACTCATATAAAAAAAATAGATGAAACTGAAAGTTTTATACAGGAGAAGGTAGTCCCCACTTCCGAAAAGTCCTCTCTTTCTTCGCGCGTAAGCGCAGGTAAATTCGTCAGAATAGTCGAACTAGTTCCGCCGATGGGCTGCGATCCCTCCCATATTTTGCGCTCTGCGGAAAAACTTGCCGAAGCCGGAGTTGACGCCATCAATATACCTGACAGTCCCAGGGCTACATCCAGAATGAGCGCGCTTTCCCTTGCCGTACTCATTGAAAAAGAACTTGGAATTGAAACGATACTCCATTACTGCTGCCGGGACAGAAATATATTGGGCATGCAGTCAGACTTGCTGGGCGCGCAGGCCCTGGGCCTTAGAAACCTTCTTATTATTACCGGCGATCCGATAAAAACGCACGACTACCCCGATGCCACGGCTGTGTTTGACATAGACTCAATCGGGTTGACAAACGTTGTCAGGAAATTAAACCATGGCCTTGATATCGGAGGAAGAAAACTCAAGACTCCTACCTCTCTATACGCCGGCATCGGAGTCAATCCGGGAGCGATAAATTTTGAAGAGGAGATGAAGAGATTTCACTGGAAGGTTGACGCCGGAGCGGAGTTTGCCATAACCCAGCCTGTATTTGATATTGATATATTTTTGAAATTCAAAGAACGGATTGAATCGAAGAAGATACCTGTAATCGCCGGAATATGGCCTCTGGCTAGTTATAGAAACGCTGAGTTTATGAATAATGAACTCCCCGGCGTGACCGTTCCTCATGATATATTGAAACGCATGAAAGGCGCTCCGAGTGGTAAAGAAGCCGCTAGTGAGGGTGTAAAAATCGCCTCGGAGCTGCTCCGCGAACTTCGCCCCATGATTGCGGGCGCGCAAGTCAGCGCTCCGTTTAACAAATACGAGCTTGCGCTCGAAGTTCTAAATTCTATTGATTAAAAAGTAGAGAGACATCTACTCAGATTTCATATAGTAATCAAGTGAACAGTCACCACTGAACGATTCAACCGCGGGGCCGGACAGAAGACAGTTTTTCGCGCCACTCTCTGTTTGATCAAAACTAATAGTCAGAATATCTCCGCCTGAAGTTTCACAAGATACAGGTGACTCGGTCATTCCAAGTTGTGATGTTATTACCGAAATGGCAACTGCTCCTGTTCCGCAGGCAAGAGTCTCATCTTCTACACCCCGTTCATATGTTCTGTAGAAGAGTGAGTTTTTGTCAATCACACTCACCATATTAACATTTGCGCCGTCTGGGTTAAAAATATTGTGGTATCTTACGCTCCGCGAGATTTGTAGAAAATCATCGCGTGATATATCCCTCGCGTCTCTAGAGAGTATAACAGCATGAGGAACACCCGATACGGCAAATGAAACCGCACGGGCGGCAGTTCCCAAATTGAGATTTAATTTAAGTCCGGAGACAGAGCCTAAAGATATTTTAACTGTATCCTTATCTATCTCCGCTTCCACTATGCCGGAATCAGTTTCAAAGACCATCGA
>DAOWMJ010000045.1 GCA_030643145.1 Candidatus Latescibacterota bacterium
TGATGAGAACCGTGAATATATACGAGAGCATGTCGGACAGCTAAAAGAAATTATGGAAAGGTTGCGTGATTGTTACTCTGGAATGGGGATTACCAGATACAATGCATTTGAAGATATTGGGGGCAATCAGAGCTATGCCCTTTGTCTGCTGTCGCGTAACAGGAATGGGATAATATTATCGAATCTCGTCGCGCGGGATTCAGCTCGCGCGTATTCGATTGAGATAAAAAATGGTAATCCTTCCCGCGAGTTAAGCAACGAAGAAACTGAAAGCCTAAAGGATGCTCTACAGTCAATCGGCGGGTGATTTCTTTGTTTTCACTGGGGGGTGGCTGCTATTTATCTTCATTATTATTTGAATATTGTTCAAGGATCCTTTTTTCCGTTTCAGTAAGGTTTCCGTAACCCTTTTCAGATATTTTATCAAGGATAGAATCGACCTTATTCCGATTCGATTTTTCCGGATCATTATTCTCGTTTTCATTGTCAAATTTTATCTTTAGCGGGAATGAATCTAATAACTTCTTTATCTTATTCCAGAATTTGCCTGTTCGGTGATCTGAGTGTATATATATCAATCCTGTTGCCATACCGCCTAGATGAGCAAAGTGAGCTATTCCGTCCTGTCCGCTTAAACCGGTTAGAAATTCCATACAGGCCAATATTATTACGAGTGTTCGCGCGCGAATAGGAAATATACCAAAGATATATATCTGATTGTATGGAAAGAGGATGGCATAGGCTATTAGAATGCCGTAACCGGCGGCCGATGCTCCGATAACAGCGTTGTTATAGGCGAAGATAAAGCTGAATAGCGCCCCTCCAAGTCCGCATATCAGATAATATTTGAGAAATTGTTTGCTTCCCCATATTTTTTCAAGGTGTGTCCCGAACATCCAGATTATCAGCATATTAAAACCAATATGAAAAATGTCGCCATGAAGGAACATATATGTGAAGAGTTGCCAGATATACCCTCTGGTAAGGACCTTTTCCGGATAAAGAGCAAACCATTGCTCGAAGCTGGTTTTCTGTAACACAAGCTGGAGAATAAAAACTGCAACATTAGCAGCTATTATTTTGTTTATTACATTTCGTCCGACAAAACCTTTTAGAGGGTTTGATGAATATCCACCAGAATAATTGTTCATTATTTAGCTCCGTTGTTAAATCTTATATATAATAACAAATGAACGTGAGGCGAGCAACTTTGATAATACAGTATATGAGTATTTTATCAAGCGAAGAAGAAAGTCCCTTTAAAAATAAAGATAATTAAGGGATACTGAACACAGGAGAAACGTATGAAAAAGGTATTCTATAATGGAAAAATAATCACGATGGATACTGCTTGCCCCCGGGCTGAAGCTTTGGTTGTTGAAGGAAACAGGATTTTTGGCGTTGGGAGTTCTGAAGATATGTTGGCAGTTTCCCACGCGCCGGATCAAAGGGTTGACCTTGAAGGAAAAACGGTTATTCCCGGGTTGATAGACGCTCATACTCACCTGTTTGACTATGCTATGGGTAAGAATTGGTTTGATCTTAATGGCATGAGTTCATTTAATCAAATCATTGATTTAATAAAAGAGGATGTTAAAAAGCGGGAGAGGAATGAATGGATTCTTGCCAGGGGGTGGGATCAAAACAGAATGCGGGGATTCGACGCGACGGTTATCGCGGGACTTGACAGGGTTTCTCCTGAAAACCCGGTTTTTCTTGAAAGGGTTTGCGGGCATGCCGCGCTCGTTAATTCAGCGGCTCTGGCAAAAGCATCGATAGATGGCGGCAGATCGTGTCCTGCGGGTGGAGAGATCAAACGCGATGCGTATGGAAAGCCAACCGGTTTGTTGATTGACACGGCCGTGGATATTGTGAGAACGATTCTCCCTGATACGGCTTCGGGGAGGGAAAAAGAACTTGTCGCCGAGTCTATTAGTGATTGCCTCAGGGTGGGAATAACAGGGGTTCATGAGATGAATGTTTCCGTGAGAACACTCGCTGTCTACAGGGAGCTTGTCGAGGAACACAAATTTCCGTTTCGTCTTGCCGGATACTATTGCTGTAATAAAATTGATTTTAATAATATTGGAAATACTGATTTTCTCACGGATGATTATGCTGAATACATATCTGTTCCCGGAGTAAAATTTTTCTTGGATGGTTCACTTGGAGCGCGTAGCGCGGCACTCCTTGAAGATTATTCGGACGATCCCGGCAACAGGGGGATTCTTGTTGAATCCCCTGACTCCCTGCTTGAGCGGATTCTATTGTGTAACAGGGCCGGGTTGCAGGTGGCCGTTCACGCTATCGGCGACAGGGCTAACCGTATTGTGCTTGATATATTTGAAGAAGTGATGTCAGATTTTCCGATTGCGGGCAAAAGACACAGGATAGAACACGCGCAACTCGTTGATCCAGAGGATATTCCCCGCTTTTCCAGGCTGGAGTTAATACCATCTATGCAGTTTGTTCACTGTGTTTCAGACATGTCATGGATAAATAGCAGACTTGGGAAGAGGCGGTTAAAGATTGCGTATCCCTGGAAAAGTCTGCTCTCAAGCGGATGCGGAATCGCCGGAGGATCGGATATGCCGGTTGAATCTGTAAATCCCTTTCTTGGAATATATTCTGCGGTAACCCGTCAGAGTCCTGATGGAATGCCGCCAGGAGGATGGGGAGCCGATCAGAGATTAAGCCTCTTGGAGGCTCTTGAATCCTTTACTCTTAACGCCGCTTATGCTTCATTCAGTGAAGATTCTCTCGGTTCCCTGAAAAGTGGCAAGCTAGCCGATTTCGTTATAATTTCTGATGACATTCTAGAAATACAGGCTGAAAAGATACCTGAGCTCAGAGTTCTCGGGACAGTTCAGGATGGACAGATCGTTTATACTCCAGAGGATTCACCCTTTTGATTTGAATAGAACATCTATTTAAAGTACTTGTTGTGCACCATCGGAATTGGCAGCCCCGGGTTTGATTGAAGGAGTTCGAACGCACTCATTCCTCTGAGCTTGATATCATCCGAAGTTTTAAGTTTTTTGTCCATTTCATCCATTATGATTCTTGTGATACCTGCGTAAGCTATCGAAGGCGAAACCAGAGCGGTCTTAACATTATAAGTTGCTTCTCTTTTATCAAGTCCGGTTTTTTCTACAAGGAAATCTTTTGCCATTTCCATAGAGTAATTTCCGTTGTGAAGCCTGAATACGATCACCATTCTGGCTAAATCAAGTATATCGCTATTTATATCGTGGACACGTATCTGCAATTGCATTTCGCGGTATCTGTTCAGGTTGTTTTTAACAACGTGAAAGAGTGACCCGAATTTACGAGTTTCGCTGCACAGGAATGTTCTTAATGTATCTTCTGTAGAGATATATTGGGAATAGGCTTTTTCCGCGGAAAGGGCTCGTATTATAGCGTAAACAAAAAAGGATTTGTTTGTAAGTTGGTTTGAGAAAGTGATTTCGACTGGTTCAATTTTATCGCGGGATATTAACAGATAGTCTCGCCTGGAAGGAAATGAATGAAGAGTGGGCGGTATCCATGTTATCGGGAATTCCTGTGGATATGGAGTGGACAGGTATGGATTTTTTCTGTAGTAGTCAAACCGCCCCGGATTTTCTGTAAATAATATTTCAGGTATGTTGGTTTCTGATGTTGTAATGCCTGTTTGCGCGGTCAGATTATCACTGATCTCACGAATCATTGTTGATATTCCGGACTTACGGGTTATATCGATCGGCGAGAGGGCATTGTCGTGTGTATCAACAGCAGCCCTTTGGGTGAGATTATTGATTAGAACCTTTTTACTTGATAGAAGTTTATCTATTTTATTCTCGGCGCTTGATATCAGCAAGTTTGGATTAGATAAGATGTGTTCATCATAACAGAAAATTTTTGTGATATTTTCTGTGCCGAGAATCATTTTACCATACGATCTTTGTGACAAGTCATCTCTAATAAAATCCCGAAAATCTTCAATATATTTAAGGGTTGAATCGAGTTTGAAAAGATCGGTTTCATATCGATTTGAAATCAGGATTTCCAGAGAATCGAATTTGTTTAGAAGTCCCGCAATCATATCCAGAGATAGTTCCGTATGGAGCTGTGAAGGTTTCTCTATAAGGGTTTTGGCGTTATCGATAAGCACGGGGATTTTCAGTAATCGCTTCTTGTAGTAGTCCATTTCCTTTTCATTTGGAGGGGATAGCCTTGAGGGGATTCCCCAGAGGGCTTCATTTATGATCCAGCAGTAAAGAACCGGATTGTTCCTGTAATAGCAAAGTTCATTCAGGGCGAATCTTTCTCCGTGAAGCCAGCTGAGCATTAATTTTGAATTGTCAATTTCCTTTTCTGTTAATCCTTCAGTTGTCAGAGTGGAAAGTCTTTCGAGAAGATTGTCGACATCAGCGTTAGCACGGGATATCTCACCCTCGGAAAAGGTGAATAGCGCTGAATCAGCGGATTCTATACCGATTCTGGAACTTCGCAGGGGATGCAGCCTGGGGTAAAGTTGCAGGGAATTCCTTCTTGATTTGTGATATTTCTGTGAATTTTCCGTTGGTGTATTATCCTTTTCACATCCTGAAATCAGAATAAGTGCAACGGAAAAGATTGTAATAAATTGTTTTGTTTTCGATATTTTTTTGTTTATTAACCGATGCATGGTTCCCTGACCGCCAAATTCAGTACAACTCTTGTTGCCTATTGGTATTATAAAGGTATATAATCGGTTTTTAGATGTGTGTAAACAGGTTTTACAGCTTTCAGGCGGATAATTTATCTATGAAAATGAAAAAAGGAATATGGAAGGGTCTGATAACGGGCCGCACAGCGGTTATGCTTATCGCGGTGCTCACTTTGGCAAGTGCTTTGGGATGGGTCTTTTCCGAAATTATTCCGAAGGATATAAATTTTCATGAGGATATTTACAGGGCCAAATGGGGAAATTTCACTTTCAATCTTGTGAATTATTTAGGATTGCATGATCCTTTCCATTCATTCTGGTACCGTGGTGTCCTCGCTTTTTTTACTCTTTCGTTATTGCTCTGTATTATTACGGGATGGAAGGTTTTGATTGTACATTCTTTCAGTTTTTCTCCTCCTTCATTTTTGAGGAAGGGTGCCGGAAAAGCGCCGGCAATGGAAATAAGCTGGAGCAAATTAGCCCGAAGCGGAATTGAAAAGAAAGATATATTAGGCTATTATGAAAAGGCCTTTGGAAGAGAGATTGAGATAGATACCACACAAATTTCTGAAGGCTACTCGAAGGTGGCGGCGTATCTTAAAGGGAAGAGATATCGTGTCAAATCCAGGGAGACGGATGAAGGTGTTCTCTTTTCAGCCTTGCGGGGGAGGTGGCATTACCCGGGCAACATGCTTTTTCACATTGCTATACTTGTTATTACAATTGGCGGAATGATCGGAAGCTTTCAGGGGAAAAAGGAAATAATGTATGCCAGAAAGGGAGATGTTCTCACACTTTATGACAGTCCGCTCTCTATTCGGGTCGACAGATTCAATATTATCCAAACGCGAGAAGGGGAGATTCGCAGTTATATAACAGAGCTTTCTTTTCTGAACAGTAGCGGTGACAGCATACAATCGGAAAAGGTCGAGGTGAATAATCCAGGGCGATACGGGAGATACGATATTTACCAGAGCACATATTATGTTGATGAGGAGGAATTTGCGTGGGCGCGTATTACATACCGGGTTGGCGAAAACGGCAGAGCAGAATCAATTGTTATAAAACCGGGCCAGAAGATTGCATTGCCGTCAACAGATTGGACAATAGAGGTAAAGGGGTACAGCCCCGATTTTAGAAAGGGGAAAAAGGGTTACTATACCGGAAGCAACAGGATGTTTAACCCCGCTCTCCGAATAGAAATTGCAGGCTCGTATGGGCATAAGTCAGGATGGCTCTTTTTGAAGTATCCTTCGTTTAATTTCATATCTGATCTTCCGGCAAAGTTTTCGGTTGATTATATAGAACCTGTTTACTATACGGGATTACAGATAAGTTCAAACCCCGGAACGCGTTTGGTTATCCTGGGAATTACTATGGCAGCTGTTGGGCTTTTGTTTCTCTTCTGTTCGAGTTACCGGCTGTTAAAGGGAAAGGTGGGAAAAGAGGGTTTATTTATCATAATTGCGAGAGAAAGCGGAGGAAAGATATCAAAGAGAGAAATCAGCGGAATGAAAAAAGATTTAAACATTATCCTGCGCGATATTGTAGTTGCTAACGCCGGGAAGGAACGATAATGATAGATGGCGTTCTTGATATTTCCCTTTTCTGGATGGCCTTCTGGGTTTACCTGATTTCCTTTCTGGTTTTTGTTGTCTTTTTCGCGGTAAGAAGCAGGTTGCCTGGACGAATAGCTGTAATCCTCTTTTTTGCCGCTTTGGTCCTTCATACGATTGGTATTATAGCAAGATGGCGGTTTTTCGGCCATATTCCACTTGCTACGATGTTTGAATATTCCCTTGTCCTTTCATGGATTATCGCGCTGTCTTTTGTTTTGCTCCTTTTCCGGTTTGATTTTATGATTTCCGGAGTAGTGATCTCTCCGGTTGTTATAATTATCATGGTTATCGCTTCCTTTCTTCCAAAGGAGGGATCGAAGCAGCTTATGCCGGCCCTTCAAAGCTACTGGTTCTACATTCATATTACTCTGGCCGCTCTCGCTGAAGGGGCTTTTTTGGTAGCGGCTGGGGCAAGCGTTTACTATCTCTTCCGTTCGACGAAAACTAATAGTGACTCTGGAGACAGGGAAAGTGTGGAAGGACTTATTATTAAATCAATTCGTATCGGATATCCTCTTTTTACAATTGGAGCTCTCTTCGCGGGATCTTTGTGGGCTTGGAAGGCGTGGGGCAGTTTCTGGAGCTGGGATCCCAAAGAAACAGGAGCTCTCGTTGTATGGTTATTTTACACACTTATTCTTCATCAGCAGAGCAGAGGACGGTGGGAAGGCCGCACTCTGGCAATAGTATCTATTGTCGGGTTCCTGATTATTCTCGTTTCCTTTCTTGGAAATCTATTTTTAGGGGGGCTTCACGCTTATGTATAAAGGGTTCTTTTGGAACTGATAATTGATTTAATATTCTAATTGGCATATTTCCTGACGTAAGGCTAGGGTTAAGTTGTATTTGGAGCGGCAATGCTTTACTCCTGGCACGGTAAATGCGTTAGATTCAGGGGATAATGACGATAGGGCGCCAAAGAAAGATCGTTCCCTGCAATCTTGCAATTGTGAATTTCGTACGAAGGTAAGCGCCCGCATTATATGATAATCTGCATTAAATGGAGAAAAAGATGAAACCTCTTTCAATTTTTCTAATCTCTATCCTTATTTTATTCTCCGGATGCGCGGGCAATGACGATGTGGAGGGTGAAGTAAAGCAATCCGAAACGAATCGACGGAATAGAATGGGAGGTACTCTGGTTATCGGTATGCAGCAGGAGCCGGAGATACTGAATGAATCAATAAGTAGTATGCTTTCAGGGATATATGTTTGCAATTTGATCTTCAGTAAGTTCGTAAAGCATAATGACAAAATGGAATTAGTGCCTGATTTGATAACTGAAATACCAACGGTTAAAAATGGCGGTATCTCAGAAGATTATCTTACTTACACGTATCATTTGAGAAAGAACGCGCGTTGGCATGACGGCAAACCGGTAACATCTGATGATGTCAGATTTACGTATGAAGTGATGACAAATCCGGAGATAAATGTTAGTACCCGTCAGGGATGGGATGTTATTGAAAGTGTCGACACTCCGGACCCTTATACGGTAGTTTTTCATATGAGTGAAGTATACACGAATTTTGTGGGGGATTGTTTTTATGATGAATCCGTTCTGCCGCGCCATCTGCTTGATGAATTCGCCGACAACGATTTTATCAGCGCCGATTTTCATAAATATCCCGTCGGCAGCGGTCCCTTTGTTTTTGATGAGTGGAAAGCAGGTTCATATATAGTTTTGAAGGCAAATAGAGATTATTACCATGAAGGCCCATATCTAGACACGATTATCATAAAGTTTATTCTCGATGGGAACTCGCTGATGTTTCAGCTTGAGAGCGGCGAAATAATGGGCGCGGACAATGTTCCAAACGCTTTTCTGGAAATTGTTTCCGAGATTGAAAAAATAAAGATTTATAAAACTCCGGCTTTGTTTCTAGAACACCTCGATCTGAATTGCGGACGACTTTTCTTAAGTGACAACCGTGTCCGCAGAGCTCTTTCACTGGCGATTAACAGAGAAGAGATATCTGAAAAGATCTATAAAGGATTGTGGTTGCCGGCTTACAGTGATGAACATCCTGATTCTCCTTTCCATACCGGGTTTGGAAGAAAATTTAACGGCTATAATCCCGAATTGGCGAGGACCCTTCTTGAAGAGGCTGGTTGGAGGGATAAGAATGGAGATGGGATCAGGGAAAAAGACGGACGTGAACTGAGGCTTGAAATCTCGACAGTGACAGGAAGGGCAAACAGAAAACGCACGGAGGTTGTTTTGGCAAAACAACTCGGTGAAATAGGGGTGAAACTGAAAATAAAGAATTACCATCCCAGCGTTTTATTTGCAGGGTTTGACGATGGAGGTATTCTAAGCGGTGGAAAGTATGATCTCGCTCTTTATGCTTTTATGGCTCCGCCCGATCCTTCAACGAAGGAAACCAGTTATTCTGAGGATTTTCTACCTCCTACCGGACAGAACTATTCCCGTTTCAGAAATGATACGCTGACTCATCTTTTATCTCTTGGAAGCAGCGCTGTTTCCTTTAACCGGAGGAAGGAATTGTATTCTGAAATAATGGAGATATTGGCCATTGAGGTTCCTGTCATTCCTCTCCTCTGGATTACTCAGGTGGATGTTATGCCGGCCGCGATGAAAAATTACCGGCCTAACCCTACTCAGTCGGGAGATACATGGAACGCGAATATGTGGTGGTTCGAAAAGTAGATTAAAGGGAAAAAGATGAATAAAAAATTCAAGTTATTATTTGTGGTCGCGAGTGTGACCATAATAGTATCCGGGTTGAGACTAGCCGGGAAGTGGCAGAGCGGTGATGATTATCCGGCTATTCGTTTCTGCGGCGGCGCGAGTGAAGTTGGCGGATCATGCTATCTTGTTGAGACTGGGGAAACAAGTTTTCTTGTGGATTGCGGTGCATTCGGGAGCCTGGGAAACGATATTATACCTTCCCACCCTGAGGATATATCTTTTGTGCTTTTGACACATGCGCATAGTGATCACTGTGGACGGCTGCCGGAACTGTACGCCGCGGGGTTCAGGGGAAAAGTATTTTGCACTCCCCCGACGGCCGCGATTGTGCCGATTATGTTGAGAATGTCCCGGAGTTTTAAACAGAAAAAGGTCCCGGAAAAGGATTACAATAGAGCGTTGGCGGGGCTTGAAAGTATTAATTTCGGGCGTGAAAAAAGATTGAAGGATATATCATTCAAGTTTAGAAGAGCTGAACATCTTCTTGGCGCCGCTTTTATTGAAATCTCTATTGCGCAGCAGGAAGATACTATGAAAATTGTATTTTCCGGCGATCTCGGAAGCGGAAATTTAGTTCTTCTTCCCCCTCTTCAGGAGTGCCGGAAGGCTGATTTTGTTGTGATGGAATCAACTTATGGCGGTGTGGCAAGAGAGTACGACAGCGATATTCCTATTGAGCGGCACAGAGAATTTGCTCAAGCTGTGGGGAAGGCTCTGGAGCAGGGAGGCGATGTTTTGATTCCCGCCTTTACGCTTGGAAGAACGCAGGCTGTTATAGCTGTTATCGACTGGTATATTGACAAAGGGATAATACCTTCTGGTACAATCGTTTATGCTGACAGCCCCACAGCGGTAAAGATAACCGGAATCTATCGCGACTATCCCGGTGAATTGAGCGGGTGGGCGAATGAATTTTACGCGGGCGATATTCTAAGACACCCCGCGCTTAGAGAAACGGGAAGTTCTTCCTCGGTCGGGGTTCACGGCCGGATTCATAGACCTTCCATATTTATATCATCAAGTGGCGATCTTCAACATGCTTCTTCTCCCAGACACTTGATGAAAATGTTTGATAACGGGAAGAATCTGCTGTGTATTGTAGGGTGGCAGCCTCCGGGATCGCTTGGGAGAAGACTTGTCGAAGGTGAGGAAACAGTTCTTGTACGTTACCGGGATAAGGGGAAGAATAGGAAAGACTGGATATCACCCCTAATCCAAGTCAGGAAGTTCCATTCTTTTTCGGGGCATGCCGATCAAAACGCGCTTTTAAGCTGGTTAAAGAATATAGAGGGTGTAAAAAAGGTATTCCTGGTACATGGAGAAGTTGATCAGGCGAAGGTTCTCGCCGAAAAGATAGACGCTCAGTTCGGCATCGATGCAGTGATTCCCCGTCTGGGGGAGCGTGTTGCCTTGAGCGAAAATTAGTAAGTTGTTTGTGCCGGTGGACGGGTATAAAGACAGATGAAAGCCGGGGTTTATATGAGAAGATATCTGTTATTCAGAATTCTGCGGGCTGTTCCGCTGGTAATTTTGATTTCAATGCTGATTTTTAGTCTGCTCCATCTCGCGCCGGGAGGGCCGATAGGTATATTTTCTAAGGGTCCCCGTATGACCCAGGAGGATGTTATAAGAACCAAAGAAAACCTGGGTCTTAACAAACCTCTTCCTCTCCAGTATATCTACTGGTTTAAATCAACCTTCTTACAACTTGATTTTGGTAAAAGCTATATAACCGGCAGGCCTGTTTCCGAAATGATCCTGGAACGTCTGCCGGCGACATTAGAGCTCATGGGAACAGCCTTCCTGATCGCAATCATCTTGAGCCTCCTCTCCGGAGTAATTTCAGCTCTGAATAGAGGGCGGCTTTTGGATCAATTCTTTTCCGTGGTTTCTGTCGCTGGAATGTCAATTCCGGTATTCTGGTTTGGTTTGATGGCGATACTTATTTTTTCAATAAAACTTGGAGTTTTCCCCGCGGGCGGGCGGTCCAGTATAGGAGGCTCTTTTTCTTTAAAGGACCATTTGATTCACCTGGTTTTGCCCGCCTCCGTACTCGCTCTCGCTTATTTTTCAACGTGGAGCCAATATATCAGAACAGGCTTGATAGAGGCCTTAAGCGGTAATTTTATTCGAACCGCCAGGGCAAAGGGGTTACGGAA
>DAOWMJ010000162.1 GCA_030643145.1 Candidatus Latescibacterota bacterium
AAAAATTCGTTAATCTTACTGTTTTATCCAAGTGGGTAGAAATATTTGACGATACCGGAGGAGGGGAGGGTGGTTTTTCACTACTCAGCGGGGAGGCGGGAGAAATGCTCACACACTATTTGGATGTCGAGAACGAAGGTCTCGATTCCGATTTCTACACCATCACTGTTTCTCCCCCTTCAGGCTGGGTCATAACCCTTAATTATCAGGGAATCGATTATTCGTCGCCCTGGACTACGCCTGAGCTGGCAGCCGGTGAACATTTGTCAGTTCAGGTAAAGATAACTATTCCCGGGAGCCAGGCGGTAGGCGGTTATTCGACAATAGTTGACGCTGTCTCCACTTCAGCGGGCAACAGATTCGACAGTGTAACACTGGGAACGAATGTTGTGCCATTCTTTTATCTGACAGATCTCGCGATAGATTCCAACGGTTTTGGAATAATAGATCCTGATGGGGGCGGGGGTGCGTCTTATAAAGAAGTTCCCGCCGATACAACCGTTTCATATGATCTGGAACTTTTAAACAACGGCGCTGAAACGGATTCTTTCAGAATCTGGTTTTTATCCGCTCCTGACATGACATCTGTTATTGAGGAGGGCGCTGTTACTCACAGTGGTTTGTTTACAGTCGGCCCGGTAAATTCCGGGGATTCAAGGTTGTTTACCCTTATGGTTACGGTGCCGCTTGGTATAAGAGGAGGCGATTATACAAGCCTGGTTTTCGCCCAGTCGCTTAGCGACACTCTAAAAAAGGACGGGGTCAGCGCTGTAACAAGAGTCATAGCGCCGGCAGTGGACGCGATAATCTGCGGTTCGGGTGATGATGTGGTTGATAGCGCGGGCTTGGGTCTCGGGGGGAGCAGTACGGTCGCGGGGACAAGAGGAAACGAGATATACTATCCGTTGATATTTCAGAACGAAGGCGGTGTCGCGGATTCATTCAGTGTCAACTGGAGTTCGCCCGGCGGGGGCTGGTCAGCGGTAATCCATGATGGGACATCGAATCATAATTTTCCCTGGACAACTCCGGAGTTCGAACCTTTCAGCGAGAAGAGCTATTATCTCGCGGTGACGATCCCTGCTAACGCGAAATACGATGTATATAATTCCATTCTGAATATTGTGAGCGCCGCCGATGGAAATATATCAGAGAGTGTTACCGCCTCGATAAGCGTAACCTTGGTGAATGAAAACGATCTTCTTATAGATGGAAACGGGGATGATATCTTTGGTCCGCTTGGCACCGGCCTGGGAGGAAACTCGGTAAAGACCGCGCAACCGGGGGATACATTAACCTTTCAGATAGAGGCGCAGAACGAGAGTGGAGAGAATCTCTTTGATCTGCAATGGACAACTCCCGCTGGATGGGAGGTTGTTATCGGAGATTCAGTGTCGGCTATGAGAGGAGTCCCGTCCGGAATTTACACACTTGAAGTAAGAATTCCCGCCGCGTGCACGGGCGGCACTTTCGATATAATTTTTGATGGAATGAAAACAAACAAAAAATACCTGGTTGACAGCGTAAGGGGGAGAGTGATTGTTTCTTATCCGCATATTGTAGACGTTCTTATAGACGGAAATGGAGACGAAGTTTGCGGCGCTGTCGGTACGGGCGCCGGAGGTTTCTCAGTTCAGAATGCAATTGGAGGGCGAACGGTTAATTTTGGGCTTGAACTTCAGAATCAAGGGGGGGAAACGGAGAGTTATACCGTTTCATGGAACAATATCCCCGGATGGACCGCATCGATCGGGGGGAACGCAACCGGGCACACTACACCCGAGATCGTTCCGGGGGGCGCCGGCCTATATACATTTGAAGTGATTATCCCGGCCTCCGCGGGTGAAGGCGATCACAATTACATTATTGATTTTGAATCCACAGTTGATTCAACAAATACCGAGAGTGTTACAGCCCGGATACATATTAATCCGCCTCCGCGTGTTGATCTTGTCATAGAGGGGGATGGAACCCTGCGGTATGGACTGACAGGTTCCGGCGAGGGAGGAACGGCTTTAAAATATGGCGACTTTGGCGCGATAGTAACTGCTTCGCTTGAGGTTGCAAACAGAGGTGGATTTCCCGATTCCTTTATGGTGACTTGGGATCCGCCCGCTGGGTGGCCGCCCGGGTCTGCCGTGCTCTCGGACGGAACAAATGATTATTCGTCTCCCTTTGTAACACCGGTTCTTAATCCGGGAAATTCCGTGTTATATACTGTAAAGGCAGCGATTCCGGCTGGAGTTGATCTTAGAAGCAGGTTGATAATGGACGCAAAGGCTTTATCGTGTGATCTTTATGACAGTATTCTTCTCGAACTTGCGACTGGATGCGTAATTACAGGGAGGGTTTTTGAAGATTCCAATCATAATGGAATAAGCGACAGCGGTGAAACAGGATGGGAGGGTGTTACCGTAATCCTTACCGATCCAGGGGGAGAATTAACGATTCTAACCGGGGCAAACGGCGATTTTCTCTTTGAGGTAGTTTCAAATATCAGCCGCGAAATTATGGAAAAAACACCGGCCGGAATGATATCTATTACTCCGGATACTGTCAGCGCCGGGATTCTTGGCGCGGGTGACACGATTCGCGTATTTTTCGGTGATGTAGCGGCTTCTTCTATATTTCCGGTAAACCGGTTAAGCGCTCCCGCTGGTGGAATAGTTGATCTCGCTCACACAATTACAGCTGGTACGGCCGGGCAAGCATCGCTTGATGCAGGGGTTCCCGCGGACTGGACAGTAGTATTTTATCGCGATTTGAATCAGGATGGGAAACTTGACGGTAATGACACCAGACTGACAAGCGCCGACCTCGCGCTCGATCCGGATCTACCCGGAAGTGATATCGTTCCGGTGATAACGAGGGTTTTTGTGCCGTCGTCAGCCTCAGCGGGAAACCAATTTACGGTTATATTTACCATGCTGCAGACCTTGAGCGGAACGGCGATTGTTTCTGAATCGGTTGTTTCCAACACTATTCTTGTACTCGCTAGCGCCACAGGTATGATGCGTCTGCTTAAAGAGGTAGATCTCGATCGGGCCAGGCCGGGCGAAATAGTAACATATACCATAACCCTGACAAATCCGGGCATGGAGGGTGTAAGAGAGATAGAAATTGTTGATCCGGTATCAGAATCTGTCGAGCTTGTTACTGACGCGTTCGGCCCCGGGCTGGATATCGCCTGGACAAGAGGGGCAGCTACAGTGTATTTTACCGCCGATCCATTGGATGTGGATGAAGGGATGTACGATTTATCCGAAAAGCGGCTTCAGATTATCCTTTCAAGACAAAGTCCCTTTACACTTGAAAGTGGCGAAGAGGGGAAAATAGAATATAGAGTACGGATCAAGTAGGAGAGTTGAAATATCTCTTGGCGGCCGGGTTAAAAGAGCTGCGCGGAATCAGCTGCCGCGAACAATATCTTTAACGCATTCGGTTATATATTCAATTTCTTCGTTTTTTAATTCGGGATAGAAGGGGAGGCTGATCGTACGAGCTCCGATTTCTTCTGAAATGGGAAACATTCCGTGCTTGTATCCATATTTTTCTCTGTAATAGGTCATAAGATGCAGGGGATGAAAATTGATAGAAACCCCTATGCCGCGGTTTTGCAATTCCGTGAGGGCCCCGTCGCGTATTTCGGGATCGACAAGAATTGTTATAAGGTGAAAAGCGTGTCTGGCTTCGGGCCTTATCGTATGAAGTTCAATCCCTTCTATTTTGCTGAAAGCGTCATGATATTTTGTATATATTTCACTTCTTCGTGTATACATAACGTCGATTTTCTTCAATTGTTCTATCAGTATTGCCGCGTGAATATTGTCCATATTATATTTCCAACCCAGGATGTCGACATCGTATTGTTTAAAATAGCCGGTGTATCTATCAGCGGCGGTTTTGTCGAATCCGTGAAGCCGGAGTTTCTTAAGTAGTTCGTACTTCTCTTCGCTCTTAACGGAAATGGCGCCGCCTTCGCCACTTGTGATATTCTTTGTCGCATAGAAACTGAAACAGGCATAGTCTCCCCAGTGACCTGAGTTTTTCCCATTCCATTTGCCCTCCAGCGAATGGGCGGCATCTTCAATAATCGCCAGATCGTGTTTGTCCGCTATCTTTCGAATTTTTTCCATATCACACATCTGGCCATAGAGATGAACGGGGAGGATCGCTTTTGTATGTGAAGTAACGGCATTTTCAACAGCTTCCGGATTTATATTACCGGTCGATTTTTCCACATCGGCAAGCACGGGTGTTGCCCCTGCCATAAGGATGCTGTTGGCTGTGCCGATAAAGGTAAGAGGGGTGGTTATTACTTCGTCCCCGGAGCCGATTCCCGCCGCGAGAAGCGCCAGATGCATGGCTGCCGTACCACTTGTTACTCCTACCGTGTGTGAAAGGTCAAGATATTCCGCCAGATCTTGTTCAAATGTCGCAACTTCATCCCCCGTAGTAATAAAAAGTGAACGCAGAACCTTGTTTAAACGCTCAATTTCTTCGTCTCCGATATTGTGTTTGAAAAATTCTATTTTCTTCACGATATCCCTTCTTCGATAAGAAACAGAAGGGCGGTATCCGCGAAGATGCCGCCCTGTGTTATTTCGTTTTCTGATCCAGATTTGTCTCTGGCATTCTCTTTTTGGTTGTCCATAATATTGAATCTAACATCTTTCAAAAATTCTGTTAACGCAGATAGATTATTTTTCTGCTCTGCGAGAATTTATTTATCTTGATCCGGCAGAAATAAACGCCGGAATTTACAGCGTGTCCCAAATCATCTTTCCCGTTCCAGAGAACTGAGTAGCTACCCGGTGTGCGTCCCCTGTTTTCAAGAACACGTACAAGTCGTCCGGAAGTATCGAATATACGAAGACCAACAACGCCGGATTCGGCTACCGAATAATTAATTGTCGTCGTTCCGTTAAACGGATTTGGATAATT
>DAOWMJ010000247.1 GCA_030643145.1 Candidatus Latescibacterota bacterium
CCCCTGACATCAAATGGAAAGAGATAAAGACCAACCATTTTCAAATAATTTTTCCCGCGGAACTTGAGGCGGAAGCTCAGCGTGTCGCAAATATGCTGGAGCATTTTGCCGACTGCCAGGAAACTACAATGAAATCAAAGTACAGCTCGATTCCTGTCGTACTTGTTAATCAGTCGACAGTCTCAAACGGATTTGTAAGCCATGTCCCCCTGATGTCACATTGGTACAGCACGCCTTCGGCCTTTTCAGGCACGGAATGGTACAAAACCCTCGCCGTTCATGAAGGAAGACACATCGTACAGAACAGAAAACTGAACGCGGGATTCGGCAAAAAATTATGGTCACTCTGCCTCGGAGATGTCGGAACGGCAACCTTTAATTTTCTATATGTGCCGGTCTGGTTCAGTGAAGGAGACGCGGTTCTTTCCGAGACCGTTTTTACGAACGGCGGGCGGGGACGAATCTCTTTCTTTGACCTCTGGCTTCGCACTCAGGAACTTTCGGGCGAGCGTTTTTCCTATGACAGGAATTACCTTGGCTCATATAACGATCCGTATATTTTCGCCGATCACTACAAGATCGGATATCTGCTGGTAACCCGCGCCTGCAGAGAATACGGCGCCGGCGTATGGGACAAGGTTCTTGAGGAAACGGGTAAATATGTTATATTTCCGACATTCGATAAAGCACTGACCAATGTAACCGGAAAATCTATCAGGCAGCTTTATAACGATACAATGGATGAAGCGGGCGCGTTGTGGGAAAAGCAGCAGGCGGAGCTTATAATTACCCCCGCTACAAGAATAAGCCCTCCATGCCGGGGTCGATGGCGCCACTATCTCTGTCCGCAACAGGGGGAAAATGGGCTTCTCGCAATTAAATCCGATCCGGATAATAACTGTTCTATAGTAAATATTACCCCCTCAGGTAAAGAGGAATTCATAAGAGAACTGCCCTACAATTCGTCCTCCCGTCCGATATTAAACAATGAAAGATCGATATCCGCGGAAGGCGGAAAACTGGTATGGTTGACCATAACCCCCGATATCAGATGGGGATACAGAAACTACTCCAACATAGTTCTTATGAATATAGCCGCCGGAGAGACAAAACAGATTACACAAAACGGCAAATTCACAAGTTGCGCGCTATCGGCAGATGGTAACCGGATAGCCGGCGTTGAATTTACACCCGAAAGAGAGTGTTTCCTGAAAATAATAGATGCCCAAACCGGGGCAACAAAAAGGTCTTATCAGATGCCTGAGAAAGAATTTGTTTTCGATCCCGCCTGGTCTCCGGAGGGAAACATAATCGCTTACGCGACTCTTACAGACAACGGCATTTCACTTAAAACACTGGACCTTGATAGTCAAATAATTAAAACTGTAATTCCTCCATCTAATGAAGAACATATAAAATCTCCCTCCTTTTTTAACAACTATCTGCTCTATGAATCGGACTACTCGGGTATAGACAATATCTATGCTATTGATCCGGAGTCAGGCGAGAGATTTCAAGTTACTTCAAGGCCATACGGAGCATTCTTCCCCGAAGTTTCGCGCGATATGAGCAAACTCTACTTCAGCGACTACACGCCGAAGGGCTACGAAATCGTAAGCGCCCCTCTGGCCCCCGAAACCTGGAAACCTCTCGACAAAGTGGATGTATGGAAGTTCAGCTATTTTAAACCGCTCGACGGCCCCGGCAAACCCGGTGGTATATGTAAAAGCAAAAAAGTAGAAAAACAAGAGTACAATGTCAAAGGCTACAGCCCCCTCCTTCACTCAATCAACTTTCACAGCATACTCCCTTCAATCGATACATCCAACGAAGATATATTCCTTCAGTTGATCTCCGGCGACCCGCTGCTCACTACGCAAACTCTCCTTGGCTATAGATATAACTACAGAAAAAGCACCGGGCAAGTTAACCTCGACATGAATTATTCCGGGCGTTTCCCAGTGATAAGCATCGGCGGCGGATATGGAAAAAGAGCGGAGCCTCAGGAAAATTCGCTTCCTTTCAGAACATGGAAGGAACTGGAAGGAAGGGTTGGGATTACTTTTCCACTGAACCTGTCGCGGGGCATCCACTCCACTTATCTGAGTTTCGGCACATTCGCAAAGCATAGAGAAATCTCCGACCGCTCACGATACGCCTATTCAAAAAACTATGATTATTCCATAGAATCGCTCTATCACTACTTTTCCTTTTACCGCTCGAGACAGAAGGCGCCTAACGACATTTATCCTTCATTCGCGCAGAAGCTTTTTGTTTCTTTAAGCCACACCCTGGGCAACAGCGACTACAAAGGGAGTCAGCTGAATCTTAGATCAGGATTATTTCTGCCCGCCCTTTTCGATCACGACAGCTTCCACCTTGAAGGTACATTTGAAAGACAAAAACAGAGCAATACCTACACCTGGGATAATAATTTTTTCTTTCCACGCGGGTACATAGAGAGTGATGAAAGGATTCTGGATAACTTTTACAAACTTGCCGCAAACTATACATTCCCCATCATAAACACGAACCTGTCAATATGGAAGATCTTCTATCTAAAGAGGATAAACGGCAATGTCTTCTTTGATTACGGACTTGCTGAGGATAATCAGAAAACCTTGATATACCGTTCGGTTGGAATGGAACTGCCCCTTGAAAGTTATCTTATGACCAATAAATATATCAGAATCAGCACCGGTCTTCGCTATTCATACTGTATTGACAATGATAAATCGCGTTTCGACTTTATCCTCTCTATATATTAACCCGGCGGAAATAGAG
>DAOWMJ010000130.1 GCA_030643145.1 Candidatus Latescibacterota bacterium
CCCGCTGTTTATATGCATGTCAAAGTAACTCCATCTGATTATGCCTTCGCTGATTTGGCCGGCGATGTCACTAACAGTGATTGCAACTATGTAAGCGATAACGGTACATGGACCATAATCCAGGGTGATACGGCACAGAGTGGTAATCCCACCAGCATCGTAAAGGATAAATACGCCTTTGATCTTAACGATGCACTCTTTACATATGGCCACGTTATTGAATATTATTTCTCAGCCATTGATAACAGTAATGAAACAAGCTATCTACCCACAAACGCGCAAAATGGCGGAATCTTTGAGTGGACTTGCCTGCCGTCTAATCCGACAGTCAAGCGTATTCTGTACGTTGACGATTACGACCACATAGGAAGTTGGGATGGAAAAGCCCAGAATTACTTGGAGCCCGCCCTTGAAGCCATTGTCCCCAAGACCTGGGATCGATATGATATTAGCAGTCCGTCATCGATGGCAGGCAATGGCCTTGAAAGCCGAATCAATGCCGCCAACCTGGGCCTATTCTATGATACGATTATTTGGGATTCCGGTGACCTCAATACGGGAACTATCACTAATAACACTCCAGCCTCTGGGAAATGTAATGATGTAACACTCCTTCAAAACTGGGCGGAGGATCAGACAAACCACGGTCATAAAACAAACATGCTCATCATGGGTGATGGTATTGTTGAAGACCTTTACAATGCCGGGTCTGTAAGCTTCCTCAATAATGTACTTCACGTTAATCTCGCGGATCAAAGCTACTTCGATATAACTGGCGGAATTGGAGGAGGGGGATATATTTCTCCGCTCGTTACTCCTACCCCGGGATCTGCGTTCGACGGTTTGGAAAATTTTTATGTCTTTGGTGGCTGCCCAGTTATCAATCATTTTGATGTCCTTGATACAACAACTATTGCAAAATTCGGACTGATGTATCCGGATCACGATGGCATTTCCCACTATGCGGCTATTTACAGCGACGACAAAACCTCGAATAATTACAGCAAAAGAATTGTTACAACCGGTTTTAGCTTTATGTGTATCCGTGATACTGATAGCCACGGACCGCCTGCTAGAATTGAACTTCTTGACAAAATTTTTGAATTTTTCGAAAATGGCATTGACCCACTTGCCATTGAAGAACCCGACACAATCTCAGACCCTCCCACCCCTGTGATAGTACCCTATAAACTCTGCCAGAATTATCCAAACCCATTCAACCCTGGAACAACTATCGAGTATACCATGAAAGAAAAGGGATATGTATCGATCTGTATCTATGATATTGCTGGACGTCTTGTCAGAACACTTGTAGACGGCACAAAGGATAATGGACTCAACCGGGAAGAATGGAAAGGGATCAACAACAACGGTACTGCAGTAGCAAGCGGCGTTTACTTTTACAAAATGAAAGCTGGGAAATATCGAGAAACAAAGAAGATGATCTTGCTAAGATAGCCGGCAGATCTACCCCCAAACAAAAAACTTCACATAAAAATCAGCAATGAATATCGGAATTTGCAGAAAGAAAGTTACATCGACAAAAACCATGATAGAGTCATCAATCTATAACCATCCAATTACACTTGTAAAAATATGTTATCAAACACGAACTTCTTTATAACACAACAAGATAGAACATATTCTGAATAATAACGTAATCATTGATTTACTATTTCCTATCCAGAAACCACTGCCAGAGTGATTTTCTTGATACGTGTAAAAACTCGAATTCAACTTTGGAAATCAAACATCCCGGCCTTGGCCTTTATGCAACAAACAAAATAATCAAAGCCAATAATGATACGATTGAATTTAAAAGCCGTTACGCCAAATGGACTGTTTTTTCAATCCGGCTTCCAATTCATCACAAAATGAAAGGATCGTCAGGATCAATAGGAAAATAATTCATATATAATCACCTGATATCAATGATATAACAAGATGTATGCCGAAAATCGAGGCTCCCAACTGATAAAATTAGTGACACGTAAATTCTCATTTTCAAAGCAACTGCGCGCGTGGAATCAAATTTGCCAATATTATTTTGTCATTACGCACTGTGCAGCTGTACAATTAGACAAATACAGCTGTACAGACAAATATGCGATTTTTGTAATTTTAACCGATTTAAATTGACCACACAGGTATATGGGATGTAAAGTATTTAGTAAGTGTGCCGTCGGCAAATAATGACTATTGAGCGGCGGGGATCATCATCCGGATATAGTATTCAGCATAACCTTAAAGGAAAAAGAATCTTAAAATGGAAAAAGGGAAAAACAAAAAAGCGGATGATTTTTTCTCGGAAGCGGAGGAAACGCTAGATAATATAAAAGACTCCGAAACAGCCCAAGCTGAAGCACGGGATTCGGAGGAACTGGAAAAAACCCGGCATAGAATCAGCAAACTGGAGATACTGATAAATGTTACCAGGGCTTTGAATTCTACCCTGAATCTCAATGAACTACTCGCGAAAATTATTGATTCAATAATCAGACTTGCTGATACCGATAGAGGATTTCTTATGCTGACAAATAACCAGGGGGAAATGACATTTAGAATTGCCAGAGATAAAAATGAGCATCCCCTTGAAGAAAAGGATTTTGAGGTCAGTAACAGCATCATCAATGAAGTAGCCCTGAAAGGCACACCGCTCTTTATTCACGACCTTATGGAAAACGAACAATTTAGAAACAAGGAAAGCGTTATCGATCTGCAGCTTAGAACGGCTATATGTGTTCCGCTGAAACTCGACAACAAGATCATCGGTGTTATTTACACCGATGCCAGCAGATTATCCGGAGATATAACTGAAGATGATATATCGATAGCATCGGCTTTTTCATCACAGGCGGCGTTAGCGATTGAAAACGCTCGTCTTCACGGAGCGCTAATCCTCTCCAAAGAGAATCTGACAAGGGAAAACAAAGAATTAAAACAGGAACTCTCAGATAAATATGTATTCTCGGGGATAATAGGCAAAAGTAAACCGATGCTTGATATCTTCAACACAATCAGCAAGATAGCCTTATTTGACACTACCGTCCTGATTACCGGAGCAACGGGCACCGGAAAAGAGCTCATCGCGAAAGCAATCCATTACAATAGCCCGAGAAAAGACAAAAAACTCGTTGTTATCAACTGCGGCGCTATGCCCGGGGAACTTCTCGAAAGCGAACTCTTTGGGCATAAAAAGGGATCTTTTACAGGCGCTTCAAGCGATAAACCCGGGCTCTTTGAAACCGCCAGCGGGGGAACAATATTCCTTGATGAGATAGGCGATATGCCGCAAGCGCTGCAGGTAAAACTCTTAAGAACACTTCAGGAAGGAGAAATACGCAGGGTGGGAGAAAATCTGACACGCAAAGTCGATGTCCGCACAATAGCCGCGACAAACAGAGATCTTAGCGCCGACATAACCGATGGCCGATTCAGAAGTGATCTTTTCTACAGATTGAATGTAGTCCCGATTACAATCCCGCCTCTAAAAGAGAGGCAGGAAGATATTCTCCCCCTCATCGCGCATTTTCTTGCTAAATACTCTAAGAAGATGAAAAAAGGTAAGATCGGCGTTTCAATTGAAGTAACAAAAAAATTTCTCTCTTACGGGTGGCCCGGGAATGTTCGGGAGCTTGAAAACACTATAGAGAGAGCACTCGCGCTGAGCGGGGATTCCAAAGTGCTGACAGAGGAACATTTCCCTCAATTCGCGGATAAAATGGAAACAAACAATGGGGCCGAAGAAGGAAACTCACTGAAACAAAGCCTTAAATCTGTAGAGAAAAGGCTTATAGCAGAGACTTTGTCCAAGACGGGAGGAAAGGTTACAAAAGCGGCCAAACTCCTGAAAGTCTCAAGGCAACACCTTCATAACAAGATTAACGAATACAATATTGATTATTGACTCCTGCTATAATCTGAATTTCACAGGGAGGGATCATATGAATACAGAAATTGTTAAAATAATGAAACCTCAGGAGCTCAACGTCATTCTCGGGCAATCTCACTTCATAAAAACCGTGGAAGACCTCCATGAAGCCGCGGTAACCTCGGTTCCCGGGATAAAATTTGGATTGGCCTTCTGCGAGGCTTCGGGAAAAAGACTAATCCGCTACTCCGGCAATGATGAAGAAATGATCGATCTCGCAAAATCAAACGCTAAGGCTATCGGCGCCGGCCATTCATTTATAATTTTCATGAAAGATGCTTTCCCCATCAACCTGTTAAACGCTGTCAAGAATGTTCCCGAGGTCTGCAGAATATTCTGCGCGACCGCGAATAGTGTTGAGGTAATAGTCGGCGAAACTGATCAGGGACGGGGGATACTCGGGGTGATCGACGGAGCGAACCCCCTTGGCATTGAGGATGATGAAGGTAAGAAATGGAGATCGGCATTTCTGCGTAAAATAGGATATAAGCTATAGATACAGCTTTCTAATTCAACCCGTGCCGATTTATTCTGTATATAAGAGTGGTTCTCTCAAGACCTAACAATCTTGCGGCCATAGATCTATTACCGCGTGTTTTTTGCAGGGCTTTAACTATTTCTTCTTTCTCCATTGTCGCTATACGCTCATCCAGGAAAGAGTGTCCGGCGTTATTTGAGATCACCGTCTGCGCCAAAATCCCGTATGACAAATCCGAAGCCCTGATAAACCCGGATTCCGCTTTAAATAATGCCCTTATAATCTCATTCCGCAATTCCCTCACATTTCCCGGCCAGGAATAACGCGCAAGAACCTTCTTGGCGTTTTCACTTAACTTCACCGGAGCAACGTTAAAATCGACGCGTGCTTTTCCAATAAAATAGTCAGCCAGAATCTCGATATCACCATTTCTCTCCGCAAGAGGGGGAATCCTGAAGTTAAACACATTTAATCTATGATAAAGATCAATCCGAAAAATCCCTTTCTCAACAGCGGATTCAAGGTTTCTGTTAGTAGCAGCGATGATCCTGGCCGACCCCCTCTTAACTTTTGATTCCCCAACAACAAGATATTCCCCACTATCAAGATATCGCAGCAACTTCGCTTGTAAATCCAATCTTAGTTCACCTATCTCATCTAGAAATATTGTTCCATCCCCGGCGGCCTCTACAAATCCCATATTGTATTTCACGGCTCCGGTAAAAGCTCCCTTAGCGTGTCCAAAAAAGCTGCTTTCAAAAAGTGACGACGCAAGCGCGGCGACATTGACAGAAATAAAAGGCTTGTCATTCCTCCCGCTCCAACCGTGAATCATCCTGGCTACAACATCCTTCCCGGTGCCGGTATCTCCACGGAGGAGAATCGGAAGGGGTACACTGGAAACCTCCTTTACCCGCCTAAGCAGAGTTTTTATCCTTTCATCAACTGTAATAAACTCTTCGCCCCGAGTCTTCCCGTTACTTAAAATGCCCCGGCTGAAATATAACGAGCCCTTTTCGGCAACACTTTTGTTTTTTAATATTCCTTTATTGCTCCCTGTTAAAAAAGCGCTTTTCTCTTCATCCGGCATCCATTTCTCTGGAGGCGCGATTCCAAGGTCTTTCCTTAACGCCTCGCCTCTTTCATAATACTCGCGCGCTTCCTGATCATTTCCTGTTTTTCGGGCTACAAGAGAATAAAGATAGAAATATGTCATCCTCTTTGAGGAAAATTTCTCAAGCCCCTCTTTCTCTTTAGCAATATTGATAAGAGTATCTTCAGCGGCAGCCATATCTTCCATACGAATAAATACTTCCAACAGAAGAAACCCGGCGGTCAACCTGTCTCGCCTGAATACCGGTCCCTGAGATTCGGCAAGGACATTACAAATTGTGTCAATCGCCTTTGGGAATCTATTCCTTCTTATATAAAGTACTGCCTTCGTTAAATTGAGGGATCGATTCTTTTCCGAGTTGCCGGCTGCCTCATAAATTTTTCTCGTGAAATTCAGATACGAATCCGCTTCCTCCAAAGATCCCCTCCTGGCCAGAATGGAGGCAAGATTCGATGAAGCCTTTGCGGCGCTATACACTTGA
>DAOWMJ010000171.1 GCA_030643145.1 Candidatus Latescibacterota bacterium
AAGCAGGCTCCATAGAATGGAAACCGCCTTTTGTTCCATCCAGCTTATGTTAAGAGAGAGCGGAAGATCATTAATGCCGACCCCGAACAGATCCGCGAGCGCGACCGCTATATCAACCGCGACAATCGCGTCATTGCACTGTCCGAGATCTATCAGGCGCGGCACTCCATCGATATCGCCAAGATCCAGATCATTGAATCTGAATTTGCCGCAGGCAAGGGTAAGAATTACCGTATCGCCGGGAAGTTTCTCAACAAATTCACGATAATAATTACTCTTTTTCAACGGAGCGTCACAGCCTCCAACCAGGAAAAAGTGTTTTATTTTACCCGCTTCTACCAGCTCCTTGATCTTATCAGCAAGGGAGAGTACCACGCTCGCGGAAAAGCCCGTTGTTAAGGTATAGTCGCCCGGCTTATCGGGAAGTTCAGGCAGAGATTTCGCCTTCTCTATGAGCTCTCTGAAATCATAACCCTTTATATGTTTTACATCCGGCATACGTACGGGGCCGGTCGTGAACATACGGTCAATGTATTCATCCTTAGGAGGCATTATACAGTTGGATGTAACAAGAACCGCCACAGGGTATTCAGCAAATAGTTTCTTCTGGTCGAACCAGGCCTTGCCGAGATTGCCGGCAAGATGTTTGTATTTCTTAAGGCCTGGATACCCGTGCGCCGGAAGCATCTCCGAGTGTGTATAGATATTTATTCCAGTACCCTCCGTTTGTCTTAACAGCTCTTCTATGGCCTTGAGGCTGTGGCCTGTCACTAGAATCCCGGGGCCTTTTTTTGTACCTGTTGCGACCTCAGTGGGCTCGGGCTCACCATACGCCTCTATATGCGCGTTCTTAAGAAGCCTCATAGTTCGAACATTCATATCGCCCGCTTCAAGAGCCATAGCGACGAGGTTCTCCGTATCAAAATTTACATTTGTAAATGTCACGTAAAAGACCCTTTCCAGAAATGAGTCTATTTCGCCGTCTGTAGCGCCAAGTTCGCGGGCGTGATAAAGATAAGCTGACATCCCCTTGGCGGCAAATATCAGATTGTCCTGCAGCTTTGCCACGGTCGGCACCTTACCGCAGACTCCGCTTATAGTACATCCGGTGCCGTGCGCGGTTTGTGAGCATTGATAACAAAACATCTTAAGAGCGTCTTGTCCCATCTTTTTCTCCTTCTAATCTTGTTAAACAACTGAAACAGTTTTAAATTAATTTAATAATTAACCAATTTATTCTGTCTCTAATTCTAACTGTCTTCCTTGCACTCTATCATATAATCTCATCTTTTTTTCAACTAATTATTTTTCTTCGCGCAATCAGAACACAATCCGTACATATAAGCCTGGATCTCTTCAACAATGTTTCCATCAATTTCCCCGGCTTTAATAATGACACAGTTATTACGGCAATTGGTATAAATATCAATTATTTTACCGCATTCCCTGCAGAGAAAATGATGATGAAGCTCCAGAATAGAGTCGAAACAGGCTTCTCCCATCTTTCGGATCGAAAGCTCCTGAATCTCACCCTTCTCACTCAAAAGCTTAAGTGTTGAATAAACTGTAGCCTTCGAAATCGTCGGGTACTTTTTTACGACATCATTATATACGTCACTTGCCGTTGGATGATCTCTCCTTTCAGTTAGATTCTTAAGGACAGCAATTCTCTGGGAAGTTGGCTTTAATCCCCGGTTTCTCAGCCGTTCTATAATTTTATTCATATTCATTATCCTTTAATATTAATTATTAACTACGACACATTATAATTACTCCCGAAAAAGCTGTCAAGTAAAAAATCAAATTTAAAAATGGGCCACTCTGCTTTGCAAAAGGAGGCCCCTTTTCTTAAGATGTTCTCCTTTTTACTCTATTCCCCGATTAAATCAATGACCTTTTAAAAAAGATCCCTTATACTATTTCTACAGTAGTTGTCCTGTTTTAATAAAACCTGGAGTAAAATGAAACGATCAGCCTTTCCACGAGTATTCTGGGTAGCTAACTTTGTTGAGGTACTGGAACGATTCTCCTATTACGGGATATATATGGGATTCGGCATCTATATGGAATACCTCGGCTATACTAAAGGCCAACTCGGCATAATACAAAGTCTCTTTCTTTTGATCTCCTACACGATTCCGGTTATATCCGGAACCTTTGCGGACAGGTACGGATTCAAGAAAATCTTGATCATATCCTATCTGGCATACCTCCCGTCAATTCTTCTTCTTATACTTACAGAATCGTTCTCCGGAATCGCTCTTACGATGCTGAGCATCGCTCTGGCGGCCGGAATATTCAAACCCCTTGTCTCCGGCACGGTCCGGGCAGTTACAGACAAATCGAACAAAACAGTTGGATTTGGAATTTTCTACGCGATGGTAAATGTTGGCGCTTCATTCGGCCCGCTTATCGCCGGCAAACTACGCGCCATTTCATGGAATCACGCCTTTATCGCCGCCGCCATTTCGATAGGGCTTATGCTTCTTATTACAATCTTCTTCTACAAGGAACCGGAAAGAGAGATTGAAGGCGCAACACTTAAGGAAAAATTCGGGGATATCTGGATTGCCCTTTCAGACGGGAAATATCTCCTTTTCCTGATACTTCTCGGGGTTTTCTTCTGGCTTCCCTTCTGGGCTTTCTTTAACCTGACTGCGATTTATATCGACAAAAGTCTCGATACCACTCAGCTCTATATGAATATCAAATCTCTATTCGGAACTTCTTTTGCCAATTTCCTCTCTCACAAATCAGAAGACGGTTCATGGAAGCTCCTTGGAGAGACAATTGCTCACACCGGTTACATTATAATGATACTGCAGATCTTCGTCTCTCGTATCGCTGAAAAATTTAAGGCAATGCCCACCTTCCTTTTCGGTCTTTTTATAATGTTCGCGGGGTTCTTTGTTATCGGTTTTGCCAATATTTCGGCTCCGGGAATTGTGTTTCTCGGAATCGCTCTCTTCGCCCTTGGAGAGATGCTGTCGAGCCCGAGGATTCAGGAATATATCACCTGGATCGCTCCGAAGGAAAAGGCGGGGCTTTATATGGGAACAAATTTCCTCTCCACAGGCCTCGGAGGGGCTTTAAGCGGAGTTACATATACTTCACTCTACGGATACTTTTGTTCGATCAATCATCCGGATTTTGTCTGGTATTCCCTTGGAATACACATGATCCTGGGACTGATTGCCATCCATATCTTCACAAGGATGCTCGGTGAATTCAAGGAACTTGAGGAATAAATCCCGGGGGATCGAGGCTTCTGAATAGAATTGATACATAATTATCACAGGAAATACTTTCCTGGTTATTAGAAATACTCTATACTGCGCACTATGAAACTAAAAAAAGAACTCAACTCAATTGAAGTTTTCTCTATAGCCGCGGGCTCTATGATCAGTTCCGGACTCTTCGTCCTGCCGGCGATAGCATACAGAATAGCGGGGCCCGGCATTATTATTTCTTATTTTATCGCCGGAATTCTGATGTTACCGGCGCTCTTTTCCAAAATGGAGCTTGCCACCGCTATGCCGAAAGCGGGGGGCACATATTTCTTCTCCGAACGAATTCTGGGAACAGCGGCCGGGGTAATAGACGGAATTGCTAACTGGTTTTCTATCGGCCTTAAGAGCGCTTTTGCATTAATAGGTATAGGGGTCTTCGTTTCTCTTCTCATACCGGATATCACGGGAATGCAGATAAAACTCTTCGCTGCTTCCGCATGCATTGTATTCACCACGCTCAATTTGTTGAGCCTTAAATCCTCCGGCAAGGTACAAGTAGTAATGGTTGCATTCCTGCTTGCCATATTGTCCGGCTTCGTTTTAGTAGGATACCGTGCTATGGATTTTGAACCCTTCAGGCAGATTGCTCCGATAAAGTGGAACAATATACTACTGGCGGCTGGGATGGTATTTATTTCATACGGAGGGTTGACAAAAATCGCCAGTATGGCCGAAGAAGTGAAAAACCCCCACAAGACTCTTGTCAAAAGTGCTTTTTCGGCATTTATAGTCGTTCAATCCTTATATCTGCTGGTGGTGTTTATTATTATTGGAGTGCTTCCCCATGAGCAATTATCCGTCTCTCTTATGCCGGTAACCGATTCCGTCGTTCACTTTACAGCCAATACCCTAGTCGCTAGGATTTTCCTTATTGTTATCACCTCGGGCGCGATCCTGGCCTTTATAACAACCGCCAACGCCGGTATTATGGCGGCATCGCGTGTACCGCTTTCTATGGCGAGGGACGACCTTCTACCTGCCTTTATCTCCAGATTAAGCCCTAAGCGAAAAAATCCAGTGGTTTCCATTCTGCTAACCTCTTTTTTCATGCTGGTTGCCATATTTACTTTTAACCTGGAGAAACTTGCCAAAGTCGCATCCCTCTTTATGCTGATGCTGTTTGTGATGGTGAACATCGCGTTAATAGTCGTGCGATATTCAAAGATTTCCAATTATAAACCAACCTTCAGGTCACCCTTCTTTCCAGCCATACAGATTTCCGGGATTATTTGCTATATTATTCTAATTTTCAGCATGGGGGTTTTTACAATATCAGTAGCCATTATTTTCATAGTTTTGTCTTTTCTCTGGTATCTCCTTTACGCCCGCCGAAGGGTAAACCGTAAATCGGCATTTATCACTATGGTAGAAAATCTCACCGCTCCCGAACTTATAGATGATGACAAGGAACTGGAAGCCGAGCTTCTGGATATCCTCATAGAAAGAGATGAAATCGTCCTGGACCGTTTCGACAAAATTATTCAGCAAGCTAAAGTGCTGGACTTTGACGAGTTAATGACCCGGGAAGATATATTCAGGGAAATATCAAAGGTTATAGCAAAC
>DAOWMJ010000236.1 GCA_030643145.1 Candidatus Latescibacterota bacterium
AGCATACCCTTGCCGCGAGCGCTGATGACGCAATCTCTTTTGCCGGCAAAACCGGGTATCCCGTTGTCGCGAAGGTAGTGTCCCCCGGGATACTTCATAAATCCGACGTGGGAGGCGTGGAAGTTGGGATCGAAAACGATGAAAAACTGGAAGAAATCTTTAAACGCTTCAGCAAAATGGATCGGTTTGCCGGACTCTTCGTCGAAGAGATGGTTGAAGGGACCGAACTTATTATCGGCGCGAAGATTGACAAACAGTTCGGCCCCGTGGTTCTGCTGGGAATAGGCGGCATTGGGGTGGAAATTTACAAAGACACCGCCATAAGAATGGCTCCTATTGAGAAAAAGGATGTCAAATCAATGGTAAACGAGCTTAAAGCAAAAAAAATAATAGAAGGTTTCCGGGGAAGCGAGCCTGTAAATATCGGCATATTGTCCGAAATGCTCGTTAAATTCTCCGAACTGACCATAGAATTGGAAAACAAAATTGAATCTATAGACCTGAATCCGGTCATGTGCAGCGGATCAAAATGTGTCATCGCGGATGCCAGGATTATACTCAAACACCAGTAAAAAATTTCGAATTATCATAGTTCAAATTATAAATAAGGAGTACGGGGACAAATAACTGAGTTCAAGCCTGTGGAAATCAGCTTTCAAATTACAGTTTCGCGAAAAGGAAGGTAACAAATGGGACCATTCAACACGCCGTGGCTGACATTCTCAGCCTTTATCGTAGTAGCGGTAAGTATCCTCGTGTCGATCTGGTGGGCACTAAATGATATTAAACAAAACTCCGACAAGGAGTAATGCTAAAAGGAAGGAAAAATCATGAGTCTTTTAACAACATGTATTATTGTCTTGATTCTTTACCTCGGCATTCTTGTCGGAATCGGCATAGCAAGCGCCAGACGCACATCGACAGCCGAAGATTTCATAATCGGCGGAAGAGAGATAGGCCCATGGGTTACAGCTCTTTCTTTTATCGCGGTATACTTTAGTTCCGTGCTTATTATCGGAGGAGGAGCATTCGGATATAAATTCGGTATGGGGACAATATGGATCGGCGCGATCAACGTGCTCGTGGGCTGCACCCTCTGCTGGATCGTACTTGGAAAAAGAGTGCGCCTCTTCACGGAGAGGATGGGAGTCAATACCATCTCGGGATTCTTCGCCAAGAGGTATAACAGCCCGGCGGCGGGAATATTCTCAGCTCTGATAATCTTTCTCTTTCTTATCATCTACAATGTCAGTGTGGTTAAGGGCATGGCAAATTCTTTCGAGGTCCTGATGGAAATACCCTATTGGGGCGGCGTTCTCATATCAGGTCTTATAATAATCTTCTACGTTGTCATTGGCGGCTACAAAGCTGTCGTCTGGACAGGGTTTATACAGGCATGGATTATGATATTCAGCCTGCTTCTTCTCACATTCAGAACCCTCAACGCTGTAGGAGGTTTTAGTATAGGGATGCAAAAACTGGCGGAAATCGGCCCTGAATATGTCAACACTCCGGGGATATGGGGCTGGGCCGGGCTGTTGAGTTTCTGCCTGGTCGTAAGCCTCGGTGTCTGGGGAATGCCGCAGCTTCTTATCCGCTTCTACTCGATCAAGGATACCAAGACATTCAGGTTAGGGACAGTGATAGTCACCGTCGGCGCCGCCATTGCCGTAATTCCCTATTTAAACGGCGCCTTCGCGAGGATACTGATTCCTCATCTTAAAAACCCCGATCTCGCGATACCCACTCTCTCCAAAATGGTCCTTTCTCCCTGGGGAGCCGCAATTCTTCTAGCCGGCGTTGTCGCGGCGGGTATGTCAACCTTCGCCGGCGTACTCATTATTGTATCAAGTTCTCTCGTAAGGGATATATACAAGAACGGTCTTCACAAGGAACTATCGGGAAAACAGGAGATATCCGCTAACAGGATTGTCAGCGCCGCCGTGGGAGTAATCGCCCTTGTTATCGCACTGAAACCTCCCGCGCTGATACTTGTACTTACCGGTTTCGCGTGGGCTGTTATCGCTTCTACGAATCTCTGGCCTCTCCTCTTCGGACTCTACTGGAAGGGCGCAAGCCGCGCGGGGGCGCTTTCTTCGATGATCGCCGGAGCCCTTACCGCGGTTATATGGACATGGATAGGCAAACCATTCGGAATTCACGGATTCATCGCGGGTTCCGCTGTAAGCCTTGTGGTTATCGTCACTGTGAGCCTGATAAAGAGATGGACGCCGCCGGCCGGGCTCATTGAGAAAATATGGGGACAGTAGCAGCACTGAGAAGCTCCGCGTTCCCGGCCAGATCAAACCTTAAGCGTTAGTAAGCGCCTATTTACTGCTGCTTCTCAATATTTTGATTGATTTTCTTAAGTTCATCCAGTATCTGCCCGAGAAGATCATCGCCCGGTTCCCGGATAGAATCCGCAGTTGTTAAAGACCCGGAACCCGGGTGTAATCCCTTCAACTTTTCTCTTAATCCATTATGCAGCGATTCATAATCAAGAAGCCCCGACAGGCATCCCTCATATCCTGAAGGTGTTTGAGACTGCCCCGCTGTCTGGATTTTTATTGAACCGATGCCGAGAACCCGATCGTAAATTGTCCTGCTTAACGCGAAATCAGTCACTGAACGAAGAGGAATATTCTGCTTTGTTTTTGTAAGTATCCCCTTGTGTATCGTTACGCGGTCTTCGCGGATTATGTACTCAAGGTTCTTGATCCAGAGCCTTACAATCGGATAAGGGATAATCCACATTAACAATACTATTCCAATACCCACCGGCCAGATAATATTTATCGCCCGGGGATTGCCATCCGCCAAATTGATAATCAAGTGGACAATCGCTACTACTATAATGACCAGGCATGAAATGGTCATCAGAATCCAGAGACACTTTGTAAAATACCTTTTATCCGGCTTTACTCTTTTCTCCATAACAAACCCCTTTCTGTTTACAAGACCAGCGCATAGATCAACGCAGCATTATGTCACTGACAATATGTAACTGTAAATCGCTTTTTAATCTATTTAAAATGAAATTTTTCTGATCCCCGCGGGAAATCACCGCTAAAAATCAGTTTATTCTCAAATAATCAGATTGGATTTATTCAATAATTTACCTATTATCTTTAGAAACGTTCTATCTTA
>DAOWMJ010000064.1 GCA_030643145.1 Candidatus Latescibacterota bacterium
CCAATGTGGTATAAAGATAAAATATATTTTATCTCCGATAGAGAACATACTATGAATATTTACTGTCTGGACCGTTCGTCCGGGCAGATTCGAAAAGTAACAGATCATTCAAAGTATGATGTTAAATGGCCAAGCCTGGGCGATGGCGCCATTGTTTATGAAAATGCCGGATATCTTCATGTTTTAAATCTTGAAACAGAGAAGACAGAAAAGATTTCAGTTGAAGTGCCGGCTGAACTTAAGATGAAGCGTCCCCGCTATGTTAACGCCTCCAGCATGATTCGTTCGTTCAGTATTTCACGTGAGGGAAACAGAGCGGTCTTTGGAGCGAGGGGCGATATCTTTACAGTTCCGGCGGAAAAGGGAGAACCTCGCAATCTTACAGCTACTTCGGGGACGCGCGAGCGCTGCCCCGCCTTTTCTCCTGACGGCAAATGGGTCGCCTACTTCTCCGACAAGACTGGAGAGTATGAGGTCTATATCAGAAAACCGGATGGAACAGGTGAAGCAAAACGGATAACAAAGGGCCTGCGTAACTATCCCTTTGATCTTGTATGGTCCCCTAACAGCGAAAAGCTTCTTCTCCATGATCAGACTTACAAACTTTATTATATTGATATTGATAAGAAGGAGCTTCATAAAATCGCCGAGGATGACTGGGGCGATATTAATGATTATTCCTGGTCGAAAAACAGCGAATGGGTTACTTACGTAAAGCGTGGCGACAACGGTTACGGCTCAATATATGTTTATTCGATAAAGAAAGGCAAAACGCACAAACTCACGGATGATTTCTATAATGATTATGATCCGGTATTTGGCCCCGATGGCAAATATCTCTTTTTCCTCTCTGACCGGATGCTCAATTTCCGGTTCGGCGACAAAGAGTTCAATTACAGTTTTGCTTTTCCCTCTAATCTCTGCGCGATGACCCTGAAAAAGGATACACCCTCACTTCTGGCTCCTGAAAGTGACGAGGTGAAGGAAAAAGACGAGAAAAATGAAGATGAGGAGAAGAACGGGAAGAAAGACAACGGCAAGAAAGATAAGAAGGAAGACAAGGATAAAGATGAAGATAAAGCTCTCGAAATAGATTTCGAGGGTATTGAAAACAGAATTGTCGGATTGCCGGTGGGCAGGGGTAATTTTGTTGGACTTACGGCAACTGACGGTAAGGTCTTTTTTGTTGAGTTCCCGGACAGGGTGTTTACCGGCGCGTACGGAGGGGGAATGGCGGGCGTTGCACTAAAATATTATGATATTGAGGAACGTGAAACGGAGGATGTAATCAGCGGGATTAATGGTTATGAAGTTTCCTCGGACGGCAAAAAGATAATCTACAGCGCTATGGGCAAGTACGGTATTATCGATGCCGCTTCCGGCAATGATGTCGGCGATGGAAATCTCGATACGGACCTTCAAATGAAAATCTGTCCGTGTTGTGAATGGAAACAGATATTCAATGAAGCATGGAGGATGGAACGAGACTTCTTCTATGTTGAGAATATGCACGGTGTTAACTGGGATGATATTAAGAAGAGGTATGAAGTCTTGCTTCCATATCTTACCAGCAGATCTGATCTTAACTACATAATTGGCGAAATGATCGCTGAGTTGAGTGTCGGGCATTCCTACGTCGGCGGCGGTGATATGTCGGGAGGGAAAAAAGTTGGTGTAGGTTTGCTGGGCGCTGATTATAAGATCGATCATAAATCGGGCCGTTACTCTTTCTCGAAAATCTATCAGGGTAGAAACTGGGACGAGAAATTTGAAGCTCCTCTCGCGCAGCCCGGAGTGATGGTAAAAGAAGGCGACTATCTGATAGCCATTAATGGAAGAGAGCTGAAATATCCTGATAATCCGCACGCGATGCTGGAAAATCTTTCCGGAAAACAGGTTTTAATTAAGGTGGCGGATAATCCTTCGGGTGAGGACTCGAAAGAGTATACAGTTGTTCCGTGCGGCAGTGATATAACGTTGCGATATGCCGATTGGGTTAACAGTAATCGCAAGAAGGCGCTTGAGGCCTCGGATGGGGATATTGGTTATCTTCATGTTCCGAACACGAGTGTGCGGGGGCTTCAGGAGTTCGCGCGGGGATTTTACGCCCAGACCAACAAGAAGGGTTTAATAATCGATGTGAGATATAACAGCGGCGGATGGATTCCGACCATTTTTGTAGAGAGATTGGGAAGAAAGGTTACCAGTATGTGGGCGCAGCGTTATGGAAAACCGGGCAAATTCCCCGGAGCCGCTCCCGAGGGACATCTTGCATGTATAATAAATGAATATGCGGGCTCGGGCGGAGACGCATTCCCCTATTTTTTCCGTCAGGCTGGACTTGGCCCTCTGATTGGTAAAAGAACATGGGGTGGTCTTGTGGGTATGAACAGGAGTATCCCGTTGGTTGATGGAGGAATGGTGACGGTTCCCACTATAGGATTCTATGAAATGTCAGGTGACTGGGGCATTGAAAATATTGGAGTCGAACCCGATATAGAAGTGGAAAATAGCCCAGAGCTTGTAGTTGAAGGCAGAGATCCTCAGCTTGAAAGAACTATTGAATATTTGAAGAAAAAGATTAAAGAGGATACTCCGAAACTACCGAAGAAACCCGACGCGCCGGACAAGAGCTGATTTGAGCAAACCCGGCTCTAATCAGCAACAGGGACGTGTTGATGTTGCAAGCGTGAGAAGTTGTGAATCAGTGTAACTTATGCTGAAAAAGAAAGTTGCTGGAGAGCCCGCGGACTGAGGGTCCCTCGAAAACGAGGGGCCCTCAGTTTTTTATCTGAGTTTCCGGGTATAGCTCACCGTTCGATGTTCCACATGGAGATCACTTAATTTCTGTAAGCTCAGTAGTTGCAATTCCTCCTCCATACTGAGCAGGAAGCTGCAATATACTCTTTACCACACAGCGGGATTTTTCACTGCTGACAAAGTATGTGCCGCCGCCCGGCTCGTCCTCCATCGGCTTTACTGTGAGCTTGAATGCCTTAAAATCACCGGCAGGAACACTTATTTTTTCGATTCCGACAACTTCGAGGGAATACATTTTAACCTTCTGGCTCATAATATCGAAGGAACGATAGGTTGTTTTATAACCTTCCGCGAGAGGAAGAGCTGTGAGCGCGATTTCAACCGCGGAGCTCGGTCCGAAGATAGGGGCTTCCAGTTCAATTTCAAAAGGAATGTCGTTTCCACTCATATTAATTTTGCCGGATACCGATTTCTCGGTATAGGTTATATTAATTTTCGCCGGCCCCTGGTTCACCTCTGAGCTTACGGCAAGCAGGTTGTCGCGTCTGATACTGACCTTGTCAACGGCATTGCCCATCGGGCTCTTTTGAGTTGTTGTAATAAGCCATACGGGCATTTCATCAAGGGATGATTCTTCGATGGTTCTGTCCGCGCTAAGTTCAATTTCATTTCCCATCACAGACGCGACTATTTTGTATTTCAGGGTCATAGCGTTTATCGTTTCCGGGTTGACCTCCGGGAGAGGGGCCGATTTGGCTGATTCATAGCCCTTGGGCGCTTCGGGCATTGTCACGCTGTCAATCGGAACTGTAATTTCGTCCAGCCTTTTCTGGATTTCAGGGGACACTGATTTCTGGAAACGCCCTCCGAGATGTTCGGCTAAAAACTTTTCCATCGCGACGGTGAAGGCCATACGGTTTTCTACTCCCGCGAATCCATGTCCTTCATCGGGAGCGACTATGTATTCAACGTCTCTTCCAAGGTCGCGCATCGCGACGACTATCTGGTCCGCTTCAGCCTTTTTTACTCTCGGATCATTCGCCCCCTGGACAACCAGCAGCGGGGCCTTGATCTTATCAGCGCTGAAGAGGGGTGACTGGCGACGAAGTCTTTTAGCGTCTTCGGGATCATCCGGGTCGCCGACATGCTCGTTAAAGAATGCACGCGCTGTTTCCCAGTATGGGGGGATCGTATTGAGAAGGGTTATGAGGTTGGAGACTCCAACATAGTCAACGCCGGCGGCGTAAAGATCAGGAGTAAAGGCAAGCCCCGCGAGTGTAGCGTAGCCGCCGTATGATCCTCCGAAAATAGCTACCTTGTCAGGATCGGCTATACCTTCGTTAACAAGATAATTGACGCCATCGGTAATGTCGTCCTGCATGGCATCTCCCCATTCTCTTTTTGCGGCGTTAAAGAAAGATTTACCGTATCCTGTCGATCCGCGGAAGTTCATCTGAAAAACGGCATATCCTCTGTTCGCGAGAAATTGCGCGTAAGGGTTATAACCCCAGTTATCTCTGGCCCAGGGCCCGCCATGCGGGTTAACAACAAGAGCCAGGTTTTTTGCTTCAACATTCTTGGGGGTTGTCAGGTAACCGTGTATTGAAAGTCCGTCTCTTGACTTATAACATATTGGTTTCATTGGGGCAAGATGCTCGACCGGAAGATTCGGCCTCGAGCGATAGAGGAATTCTACCTTATCTCTTTTCATGTCATAGAGATATCTGGCGCCGGGATCTGTGTCGCTGGTCGCGGCTACAAGCCAGTAGCGTTCATCCTTTGTGGCGGATCCCATGTATATATCGCCGTCGGGGAGTTTGTTTTTCAGTTTTTTGTAAGCAGTTTTGAATTTCCAGTTCTTCCAGTAGATGCGCAGCCTGTCACCTACATAGTATGTAGCGATAATTTCATCTGTTTTATCGGAGAAAATTGTTCCGCCGAAGTCAACCTCATTTTTAGGATCTGATTCAACAAACTTTTCTTCAAGTGTTTCAGGATTAAAGAGGATAAGCCTGGACAGATCGACATCCTCTCCCTTGTTTGTTGACATGTAAAACCATTCCCCATCCTCATGGAAAGCGATTGGGCCGGCCTGTTCTTCGTTCGTGCAGGTATAGATGGAAGTCATTATGTCATCGTCAATCCGGAATATTTCGGAGCCGCCGTCATCGGTCTCTCTTACGGCAAGGCGCAGGTTGCTGTCCTGGTCGAAAACCCAGCCGGCCATCTTTTCCTTGTTTTCCCTGATCAGCTCGCGTTCACCGGTGTCAATATTCAGGCGATAGATATCGTGGTAGCGCTGATCGCGTTCGTTAAGGCCGATGTAGATTATGTTCGGTGTTTCTTCGGGGAGAGCGTAGATTCTTGTCGTCACGCTGTCCACCGGCGTCAGATCGCGGGCCTCAGGCACATCCTGGCCCGCAGCGAGTTGTTCGGCAGGATCAACCGCATAGATATGAAAGTTTTCATTCCCCCCCTTATCCTGGATATAGAGAATATACTTGCTGTCTGTTGTCCAGAAATATCCCCTTACCGGACGTGTCGTGTCTGCCGTAACGGGGATGGCATCCTCAAAGGGCTGATGAAACTCCTTAACCCAGATATTAAGAATGTCTTTGTAGGGTTTGAGGAATGATATGTATTTGCCGTCGGATGAAATCTGCGCGCCGGCGATTTCAGGGTCGCCGAAGAGCACATCCCTTTCGATAATAGGGGGCAGATCATTCAGGTATGACAGGTCTGCCGCGGATAACGAAACCGCGACTAGAAGCACTACAGCCAATAATCCAGTCAATTTTTTCATTGGTCCTCCTTCATCTTTTCATGGTTTAGAGTTAACAATTAATTTAGCGCCGATTGTATTACTCCTGCCGGAAAAAGGCAATAAATATATTGAGTAAAATCCCTGACTTATTCTGATATTTTTACATTCGCTGAGCTGCGGGGCTTTACATCTTCCGTGATTCGGAGTATATTTAGATTGTAGATACACCTCAGTTATGGGGGCGAACGGATTCGACGGGGATAGATGAGGCAGGGGAAGCGTGTCGAGGTTGCCATCATGACCTCGTTAAACAGGTGGCAAAACACAATTGCCAACGACAATTTGGCATTGGCTGCTTAAAAACAAGCAGCTCGTTCACTTCATCTGAGTCATCAGGGATGAATGCTGGGCGTCGATTACTGCTGACTAGCCTGTGGACTTTGTTCCCGGAAAACAGGCGAAACTTTAGGGATCTAGTTTCCGGGTTTTATGCCTGTTGGAAAACTTGGAAGCGAAACTTTAGCAACGGGATACACACGTAGAAGCCCTGTTGCAGTATTCTCGGACGCGGGTTCGATTCCCGCCGCCTCCACCATCGCTTGAGTTGTTAAAGCAGAATCGTTTCTCTCCCGCGGGCCTGATGGCATTTTCCTTGCCGCCCGCTACCTGTTGTTATCCATCTCTCTTTCAAGCCTTTCCATTCTTTTTCTCATCCCGGCGAGTTCGCGCTCCATGCGTGCATTATTGTCAGCTATGGATGCGAAACGCTCGGACGCTATATCGGCAGCTGTCATACCCGGGCTTACAGTTGAGCTTTCCTCAGAACTCCTGCCGTTGTCAGCGATAAGAGGGGCGACCGTGCCATAGGATGTCGGGAAATAGACAAGCGATAATTGCGCATTATTCACGAAAAATTCACCAGAGGTGCTGGTACGCATTCCAACATAATAGTAAGTATGGGTACCGGCAGATGCTGCGTAAAGTCCGTGCGCGGCAACAGGCATCCATAATAATGATACATTTGTAGCAGCGGAACACCCCACCCATATATCCTGGGTGCCCGAAAGTGAATAGCTGTTGTCTGAAACACCGACTATAGCCGTGCTGGTGGCTCCAGGGATGTGCTGTATTTGTATTCCACCGCTTGCCAGTACAAGGACATACCCGGAAGCAGGTACTGTGATACTACTGGAAGTTATAACCGTGAAATCGTCTCCAAGCATCGTACTAAAACTTTCATTTTTACTGGCCACTCCCGGTTCATCGAGAATTTCGGAATTTGATATTGAGTTTACAGGAAGCTCTACCGAATTGTCGTCAGTGTTATCCATATTGAAAATAGCACTTTTGGAGTTTCCGAAAATAGAAACGCGGGTATTGCCGTTTGCATAATCCCCGTTTACCCTGAATCCATGGGTTGAAGTGCTTGACCACACAGCAAAATATCCCCCTTCTCCATCATTGTCAGGTTTTAACGAAGCTATTTCAATGCCGGTTTCATCAAATAATTGAAGGTATCCGCCATACTGACCGCCGCCAGGAGAATATTTACTGATACTTGCTATCGGGTTGGTTATGCCGTTTTCGAAGAGTTCCAGTAGGCCGTCCTGAGTATTAGATCCGATTTTGATAGTTGTTTCATCGTTGGTGAGCAGGTCGGAAGCCGTCCAGATAGTACCGTTGTGGCGTAGTGTTTGGCCAGAAATACCGGAGGGCAGGAAGTTGCTGCTGGGTGTCAGCGACAGCCACGAACTTCCGTCGTAACCCACAAAGTCCATTCCATCCCATTGTATGGTCCCCGCGTTTCTAGCCGAGGAGGAGCCGAGATTTATAGCGCCGTTGACATGGAGTTTCTCAAGAGGTGAGGTAATGCCTATTCCCACATTGCCCGTTGCCGGAAAGATATTGTTGGTTCCTGTAACCGCCATAGAGTTTAAGCTGTAGGCTGCGGCTGAAAGCACTGTTCTTGGAGTAAGCTCCGCTCCTCCCTCAACGCTGATCCCCAGGTAGTACTGATCATCGAAAGAGGGGGTTAGCACGCAGGTTTTGCCAAGCACGGCGTTGAATATCCCCTTTGTAACTGTCACCGCTTCTGTGCATTCCCAGATATGTGAGCCTCCGGTAGGAACTGTATACAACCTTAAGGTTAGATTGTAGCTGCCGTCAGTTACGACTGTACCCCCGTTGTCGGTTAAGATTCCCTGATAATTGATTGTTTTGGGCAGCTGTGCCGAAGAACCCGAAGCGGTAAGCATCGCCGTTAGAAATATGATAATTCCCAGTTTCTTAATCATTTGTTCTCTCCTTTTTCCGTCTCTGACCGTGTTAATAAGCATTTAATTTACCCTGTCTTATAGGACAGTTTTTTAGCGATGATCTTTTTTGCCGGCAGCAGGACTGAAGTAATAAACTCCCGAACTTACCTGGTTTCCGCGGGAATCCCTCATGTCCATTTATATTCATAAATTACCTTAACTCGAAATATGACATCGATACCTCCCCCCCCCCGAATCAGTGTCTCAAAAGTTAGTGTAACTTTCTTTCTGTAAATTACGGTAGTTCGCTTCAAGTTTTAAAACTTGAAGCGGCGGGCAAAATCCGTTTTCCTTGTTGAAGAAGAATTATTTACTTTAACGAGGAGGGAAAATGACCCACGGATGTGATAATAAAGTAATCGAGCAGGTATTGGAAGCATTAATTTAGAATGGAATGGATGGGATGGCAACGGCGATGGAGATAATATTCAACAAAGCGATGAAAGCTGAAAGGTCAGAGTTTCTGGCCGCAGAGCCTCATGAACCCACTCCTGAGCGCCGGGGTTACGGTAATGGATTCAAGCCCAAAAAGGTCAAAAGCAGAATCGGAAATTTGAGTTTGGAAGTTCCCCAGATAAGAAACTTGAAGGATCCCGAAGACAGCTTTTATCCCAGGTCGCTGGAGAAGGGCCTTCGAAGTGAACGTGCCTTAAAGCTTGCCGTAGCAGAGATGTATGTGAAGGGAGTATCAACCAGAAGGGTGAAGAAGATCACCAGGAAGCTCTGTGGACTTGATGTAAGTAGCACACAGGTCTCGAGGGGTTCGAATTCTTTGCGACAGTGTCCACCATCGCAAAGCATTCGAACCGTTATTCGATTCGTAAGAAATGCCCGGTTCTTTACTAAGGGAGTGGGGGTTTGTCTCTAAAAGGGCAAGGGTCTGCAGTTTTGATACAGCCCTTAGATATGGTTTTCCGATATCGGGTTGAACCGGTTCGAGGTGGATTTTTCCCAGGAGATCTCTGAGAATAAGTGATGATTTCCCGACTCTCCTTTCGAGGATTTCCTGCAATGTTGTTCCCCGTTCCTCAATCCATTCTATCGGCGGTGTTTTGAATATCCGATCGCACGATGATTTTAGAACGGAGAGGTCGGCAGATAGTTGTTTAACTCTGCTTCCTTTTTGACCTTTAAAACCTGTTTTTCCTTTTCCTACGGGCCATATTCTCCTGGTTTCTTCTAGTCTTTTCTGGGTTTTATTCCACAGGCCATGAGGTATAATTCTGAGTTTTTCATCTTTGCATATGTACCATTCCGATTCCGGTTTGGGAAATCGTCGTCTTCGGCCAGTTTTTGGATCTTTCCTGGATTCTGTTTTATTCCAGATCCATTTGCCCATCTATTTTGTGTTATTCAGAATTCTACTTATTGTCGAAGGCGACCAGCCTTTGCTGGATTTGAATCGTCCGGGCACCTTTTCTAAATTCAATCTCTTTACGATTTCCGTTTTGGATCGACCTTCAACGAACTCCTTGAAAATTCTAAGGATGATAGCTGCTTCACTTGGTTCTATCTCCATTTTATAACCTTCGGGTCGTAGTTTGCCTTTTTTATCTATTCGAGTTTCACCAAATGGAATAGGGCGAAATCCGTAAGTCGATTCTCCGACAAAAAACCCGCGTTCCTTCTGGCCTTTCTGTCCCCGCAGCGTCTTCTTTCTCAGATCATCCAGTTGTAGCTCATTGAATATACCTCGGATCTGGATGGCTAATTTCGATTCTTTGTCATTCGTATCGAGTCCATCGGCGACTGACACTACGCTTACTCCGTTGAAGTGTAGTTGAGCCAGTATTGTGAGCATCAGGTAGTTATCCCTGGCGAGGCGTGACAAATCGTCTAACAAGACAACCTCAAATCTAACTTGTTCACTCGCATCGAGAAGTGCTTTAAGTCCTATGCGATC
>DAOWMJ010000011.1 GCA_030643145.1 Candidatus Latescibacterota bacterium
ACAAATCCCTTTATATGCTGGAAGATATACCTTCAAAGTGCGGGGATACTGCCCCCGCACTTTAAGCTGCCTGATCATCAGATCTCTGACCTTTCCCATCCCGTCATCACCTCTTCCCTTTATCAGCAAATCTATGCTGCTAATTCAGTCGATATACCAAAGTCCCAAGTAGAAAACAACATTGCTATTGCAGCTTGGATAATAAGTATGAATCAACTGAAACCGCTGAGCGGGGTGGAAAACAAGAAGCCTTTACAACAAAAGAAGCTATGGTGCCCCCAACGGGATTCGAACCCGTGTTGCCGCCGTGAAAGGGCAGTGTCCTAACCTGGCTAGACGATGGGGACGCCATAACTTCTAAAAGACCAATGCAAAATATCAATGATCGGCTTAATTGTCAACCGGAAAATAGATTATTGGTTTTCTTCGTCAAAAAGAGAGATCTGTCCATATTTATTTTGTTTTTTACTATTTTCTCCCCTGGCGGATTCAAGGCCTGCGGGGTTCTGTATCTTTCTCCTTTCAAAAATCTTTACACACTCATCTTCCATAGTTTTTCTATCCCCGCCCAAGTTATCGAAGAACCCTTCTTTAATCATTCCATAAATAGATATTTCCGGGACATCTGTAACACGCTGAATAAAATCGCTAATCCCTCTAAACTCCCCATGTTCTCTTCTTTCCTCAACTATCCGCCGGCAGGTTTCAGCATTCATATCGTTATAATCACTAATGGGAGAATGGATATCATCCCCTTCAGCGGTGTAATTCACCCCGCTTGCGTTGATATCGGGAGGCAGGATATCCCCTCCTGTGCTTTTAAAATAATTTATGTACTTCGCGACTTTATCAGGTGAATCTCCGTATACACTCATGAGAGCGGCAAAATAGCTTTCGAAATGACGCGTTTTCAGATAAGCGCTTCTGTAACTCAAATAGGCCTGCGAACAACTCAGCGCCTTATCATGCGTGTATTTAATATTCTTAAGGAGAAAATCAAATATCTTTTCACCCTCTTTTTCGTCAATCCCGTTATCTATTGCTCCCCGGATAAAATTCAACCTCGCTCCCATCAATGCTCCGGAATCTCTGGTTCTAAGGGCTCTTTCAATTTCTAAAGCCTTTTTTCCCCTTAATCCCGCCAACATCTCAATTATCCCTCTTACCTGTTCCATATAAAGAAGAATTCCCCTTGTATCCTCAAGGGCCTCTTCAAGGAAAGGGTGCGGAAGGAGCTCCTTCTTAATCCCGTTCTCAACATAAATTTTCCACAGACCGCCCTTTAACGGCGCCGGCCTGTAAAGGGAAATCGCGGTTACAAGGTCATTAAAATTCCGGGGTTTTATTTTCTTTAGAATATCCCTTACACCCTGACTTTCCAGCAGATAGATTCCCATAGTGTCCCCGGAAGAAATCATATTGAATATTTCGCTGTCATCAAGCGGGATATCCCCTAAAGCGCCCGGCAATAATCTATTGCCATCTTTCCCGTCACCCTTCTCTGTTTTTACCTGTGATATCATAAGTACTAAAGCGGAAAGAACGTGCGAATGATGTAATACAAAAGACCACCCCCCCAAATGATCCACACTATCTTTATCACATAGCAGGAAACACTCCCCGGGCGACGCGCAAATTCGGGAAAGCTGAGCGCCCGCGCCAGCCGGTAAAATTACAACCCTTGAGGAATTCAGGTTAAAGTGACAAATCTTACCTCTCAGGATTCCTGCTATATGCAGCACCTGCCTTACAACACTACTTTGACTATACAGCGTTCTTAAGGCCGGCGAGCCTTCAAACATCGCCGAAAGATCCTTCATTTTTCTGACCTTATCTATAACATTATCAAGTTCACTTCGTATGTTCTTCTGAACACCGAGCACTTCACAGACTCCCCTTGTAATTTTCTTAAAAGACATCTCCTCTCGTAACACCTGAAAATGAATCGAGCAGTCCGGGATCAGCGACATTATTATTTTAAAAATCGACTCCCTTCCTCCATAAGCCTTAATCAATTCCAGAGGCGGCAGAGATGATTTCCCCGATGAAAGAAAACACTCAAAAACAAGCCCGTGCTCAAGAGGATCAAGAAGAGTGATCCCCAAAAGATAAGCCATAAAGCTTTCCTGCAAACTTCCGCCTATGACTTCAAGAGCAACCACTTCCTCCCTGCATTTTGTAAACAGTTCCGTTAAAAAGTATAAAAAGCCACTTAACTCTTCTCTTGCGGCCGATTCAAGTTCGGTTTCCAGATTACGCTGAAGGGTATTTAAGTTTTCCTGCTCAAAGCTGAAAGAAGTTGATTTCAACCGCCGGCTGCATTCGTCCTGTAACTTTTTCAGAGGATTTTCGATAGCGTAGAAACCGAGTCTATATCCATATTTAAGCTCAACATTACATCTCTTCGATATCTCTTCCGGGGCATCCAGGGCTTTCTGAATGTTATAGAAATAGGTCTCGAGATCCTTTCTTTCCTTAAGATAATACTCTCCGGAGTTCGCTTCTTCCTCCCCATTCTCCATCGACCGAAGTACAAAATAACTCTCCGCTTCATCTGTTGAAATAAATCTGTCATTATTTGTAACCACAAGAGGCAAACCGAGCTTCCCTGCAAGTTTGGTAAAGTTTTCACAGATAAACCATTCCCTTTCACTATTGTGATTCATTAATTCCAGATAGAGATTATCGCTTCCGTAAATCTCAAGCAGTTTTTCTATAACCTGTTTTTGTCTTCCCGGATTACCATGCAGGAGAGACTGACTTCCTTCACCGTTAATAGAACCTGTGAGAGCTATTATTCCGCCCCTATTTTGCTCAAGCTCCCCGGCAGTTACATATTTTGAATTCTTTTTTTCATAATGCTGAGCGACAAGAGAAACAAGATTTTCATACCCTTTATTTGTTTCGGCAAGCAATGTCAGATGATAGAATCCCTCCCTTCCGGTGAGCGATTCGTGCTGAATTTCAACCCCCAATACCGGTTTTATTCCGGCATCCTTTGCAAGTCTGTAAAATTCATGATGAGCGTACATATTCCAGCAATCAGTTACAGCAACAGCCTCGAAACCTTTACGAGTCGACTGCCCGACAAGCTCTTCGCAAGTCAACATCCCCCTGTAAGGGCTGTTAATAGTATGGACATGGAGAGGAACATACGACACTCTGTTACCCCTTTCAACAAAAACCGCGTTAGATCATACGGATTGTGAAGGAGACAGAATATGTAATCAACATAAATATTTAAAATAGGCCGCACAGGACTTGAACCTGTCACCACCTGCTTAAAAGGCAGGTGCTCTACCTGATGAGCTAGCGGCCCTTATCAATTCTTTTCCGGACGATACAAGTTAATAATAGTAACGGCTTCTGTCAAATACTTAGAGAGCTTAGAGTACTTTTTTTATCTTTTCGGATAGGCTGAAAAGATAAACCCTAATTGCTCTTTTTTGGTTCCCTTTCCCTGATTATTGTCTCAGTTCGCTCAGGACCGACTGAAATGAAAGTCGCGCGTACACCAAGTTCTTTTTCAACCCTCTCAATATATTTACACGCCGCCTCGGGAAGAGTGTGATAACTACCGTCCATATCCCCGTTGGTCTTCCATCCCACCATTTCTTCATAAACAGGCTTGCATTTTTCAAGTATTCTCAAGTTGGAAGGAAATTCGGTGATTCTTTTTCCATCCACCTCGTAGGCTACACAGATTTTTATTTTCGGCATCCCGTCTAAAATATCCAATTTTGTGAATGCTATTTCTTTAAGCCCGTTTATTTTTGTGGTGTATTTCGCGGCAACAATATCAAACCAGCCACAGCGCCTCGGACGGCCTGTTGTTGTACCGTATTCGTTTCCCCTGTCCCGCAAATACTTACCTTTCTCATCCTTTAATTCAGTGGGAAACGGCCCGTTTCCCACACGAGTTGTATACGCCTTAAAGATTCCTATTGTCCTCATTATAGTGGAAGGAGCAATCCCGCTCCCGCTTATGGCGCCTCCAATAGTACAGTTGCTTGAGGTAACATATGGATATGTACCATGATCAATGTCAAGGAGCCCTCCCTGCGCGCCTTCAAGCAATATTCTCTTATTCTTAGAAACCATGTCAAAAACCATAATATGAGTGTCTTTGATAAAGGGAACTAGAATATCTCTGATATTTACAAATTCAGCCGCAATCTTTCTGGGGGAAAGAACCGGCGCATTGAAAACCTCCAGCGTCTTGTTGGCATATTCAACATTCCCCGCTACTAAATCGAACAATTCCTTCTTTTTTAACAGGAAACTCTCCATTCTGATCCCACGTCTCGAATACTTATCAGAATAAGCGGGGCCTATCCCCTTGCCGGTACTTCCAATACTATTTTCCTTAAGATCATTTTCATTCAGGTTATCAAGAATTTTGTGATATGGCATAACCAATTGCGCTGCGGAACTTATAAACAATTTTCCCTCTACATCTACACCGCTCGAGACAAGTTCATTTAGTTCTTCAAGAAAATAAAAAGGATCTATTACCATCCCATTGGCAAGAATCGCCGTTACATCAGGATAAAGTATCCCCGAGGGAATTTGATGAAAAGCAAACTTCTTGCCCCCGGTAACAACTGTGTGCCCAGCGTTGGCGCCACCCTGAAATCTTATAACCACATCATGTTTAGACATGAGAAAATCGACAATTTTTGCTTTTCCTTCATCTCCCCACTGCCCTCCGACTATTACCGTTGCAGACATGACCCTCCTTTATAATCATCTCTTTATTTCCTTAGAAAAGTTTATTTCAAATTGATTGCCGATGCAACAGGTTTCTAAACTGTTATATATTTATATTTAAAGTTCTCAAGAGCGGCATCGTGATTAAAGCGCTCAAGTACACAAAAATAACCCCAACCGCGACCAGGCGCTGAATCCTCCACATATAAAAAAACCCCCGTAAGGAGATTGCGGCGGTAGAATATATTCTTTAGAATTACTTGCAACTATTTATATAGGTTTATAGAGGCTTTTTATCACACCCCATGTTTTCTGATCAAGTGAACTTGGGGTGTCAAACGGGTCACCCGGATTGCTTCTTACCCTGACAGTTGTCGGCGACCCGTCACCATCTTCATCCCCAATTTCAATGCCATTAGTACAACCATCATTGTCAGAATCCATTTCTGCCAGTTTCTTATTCCATTCATTCCCGTTGTCCTGGAAATCCTTGCCAAACGGATTCATTTCTGCCGCGCCCGTCGAAGGATCAGAACGGGTATGACATATCTCGCAGTTCAAATCACCATAGACAGGTAGCCTCTGCATAAAATCATCAGTACCCGTCAAAATACCAAAGAAGAGTGACACGACAGCAAACGATATTAATACTATTCTTCTGACAGGTGTTTTTGAACGCAATTATACCACCTCCAGTTTCAATGCTACCACAATATCATTAATCCTGTCAAGTAAAATAACACATTCTGATTTATAAAGTTAAGTCCTCCGATTCTATTAACCCTCCACTCTGAACAAACAAACCCGGTTCAATTAAAAAATATCTTTCTGATCCGCGATCGCGCGCATCTCCGCGGCGGCCGCGTCCAGATCAACCGCGATCCCCTTTTCCTCAAGCAATTCTCCTATTTTTTTCACCGCGAAGGTTAAAAGTTCCCCGCTGCAAAGGCCTGTAAATCCGGATCTTATTATCCTGCCCCTCAAATCATCCTGCCCGTCCGCTATTATAATGTTGTATCTTTCAGCTAAACTTTCTATAAATTCACTGCTGTCACAGCCTTCCGGCATAATCATAGCCTGAACCGCCGTTGATGGATAACCTGACAGCTCAAGAAGATTCAAATGCTTATACGCGGATACAATGGCTCTTGAAGATCTTCTGTGTCTTTTTTTCATTTCCAGCCAACCATATTCTTCTTCTACCGAAAGACAGTAATGAAGCACTTGAATTGCCTGAATAGCCGGCGTAAACGGTGTATCACCGTTAACCCTTCCATTTTCATATTTCTTCAAAGAAAAATAGTATAGCGGCCTTTTAGATCGCGCTGCTACAGTTCTCGCTCTGTCGCTTAAAGAAAGAATGCCGACACCGGCAGGAGAGGCAAATGCCTTCTGCGCCGTTGAAACAACAATATCTATCCCCCATTCATCCATCTCTATATCCTCCACACCGAGTGAAGCGATAGCATCCACTATAAGCAGGGGGTGTTCTTCTGAGAGAGCGGCCGTAAATTCTCGAAGCGGAAAAAGTGTTCCGGTTGACGATTCTACATGAGTGACCGCGATACATTCAGGTCTCGTCTCATCAATTTTCGCGATGATCTTTTTAAGATCATACATCTTCCCAGGTTCAAACGGAACTCTTAGCACCTCACAATTATAAACGTCAAATATCTCTTCCCATCTTCTGCCGAATTTCCCGCCGGAGATAACAAGCACGCGTGATCCGGGGCGGGTGACATTGGCCGCGGCAGCCTCCATAACACCCGTGCCTGAGGCTGTTATAACATAAACCGGAGATCCTGTCCCAAGAACCCCTTGAACCATCTTTTCAATTTCAATAATTAATTTGCGGAATGAAGCGGTTCTGTGATGAGCAGAATACGCTTTCTCCAAGACAGATTGACGTAGATAAACAGGCCCGGGAGAAATCATAATCTGCTCCATAAATCCCCTACCCCTTTTTAAAGAAATTCCATCTTATTCTAGTTTGCCGACTGGGGCGCCTGATTTTCAAACAGCCCTCCGATTTTCCGCCTCCTCTTTATTCCCCAGGAAAGCTTTCTGGAAAGAACATGTGGTAAAACATCATCCATGGAATCAACGATAATTATCTTCACATTATCTTTTACCTGATCAGGAAGTTCCTGAATATTCTTCTGATTTCCCTTCGGAAGGAGCAGTTTCTTCACACCGGCTCTGAGCGCCGCGACCGATTTTTCTTTTATCCCCCCGATCGGCAGCACCTTGCCTCTTAAGGTCATCTCACCAGTCATCGCGACATCTCTGTGTACCGGTATATCAAAAAAGGAAGAAATCATAGCTGTCGCCATCGATATTCCGGCGCTTGGCCCATCCTTTGGAATCGCTCCTTCAGGAACATGAACATGCAGATCGACAGATGAAAAGAAATCATCGTCCAGATTCAACAATCTCGCTTTGTTTCTGGCGTAACTAAGAGCTATTCTGGCCGATTCCTTCATAACATCTCCCAACTGCCCTGTAAGAATCAGCTCTCCTTTTCCCGGCATAAGCGTCACTTCAATATTCAGAATCTCACCGCCCGCTTCCGTCCACGCGAGCCCCGTTGCCATCCCCACTGTCATTTTCTGGTCAATCTCGCTTTCCTGATATGCGGGAATCCCAAGATAGTCGGGTAAATTCTTCCCTGTAATTCTGATAGTATCATCACAACTATCCCCGGCCTCGGCAATCCTTCTCGCGACCTTCCGGCATATCTTCGCTATCATTCTCTCAAGCTCTCTTACACCTGATTCCCTGGTATAATACTGGATAATATCCCTTAGAGCGGCCGTAGTGATATTCATTTGTTTTCTCTTGATTCCATGTTCTCCTATCTGTTTCTTTATCAAAAATCTCTTTGCTATTTCAATCTTTTCATATTGCAGGTATCCGGGCAGGCGAATAATTTCCATTCTGTCGTGTAAGGCAGGAGGTATAGTGTACAGCACATTAGCTGTTGTAATAAACATTACCTTGCTCACATCAAAATCAACCTCAAGATAATTATCCACAAAATTACTGTTCTGCTCTGGGTCGAGTACTTCAAGGAGAGCGCTGGCCGGATCACCGCGAAAATCAACGCTTAATTTATCAATCTCATCAAGCATAACGACAGGATTCCTGCTTCCTGCTTTTTTAAGCATATGTATAATTCGGCCGGGCCTGGATCCAATATACGTTCTTCTATGTCCCCTTATCTCAGCTTCATCACGGATTCCTCCAAGAGAGAACCGTACAAACTCCCTTCCTATAGCGTTCGCGATCGACTTGCCAAGCGATGTTTTACCAACACCCGGAGGACCGACAAAACAGAGGATAGTACCCTTAACCTCACTTGTGAGTTTAACAACGGAGAGAAACTCCAGAACCCGTTCTTTAACCTTCTTCAGGCCGTAGTGATCGGCATCCAGTTTCTTTTTAACTTTCTGTATATCCAAAGCATCTTTAGTTTCTTTATTCCATGGAAGAGATGTCATAACATCGATATAATTTCTAACTACAGTAGCTTCAGGAGTCATGGGAGACATCAGTTTGAGCCTTTCAAATTCCTTATAAACAATTTTCTCAGCCTCCTCGCTCATTTCAGCGGCCTTGATCGTCTCTTCCAGTTCGGTAAATTCACTATATTTGTCATTATGCCCGAGTTCATCTTTTATCACCCTCATCTTTTCATTCAAAAAGAGCTCTTTTTGACTCTTTTGAACTCTCTCGGTCACCTCATCATCTATCCCCTTTTCAAGCTTCAATATCTCAAGTTCTTCCATCAGGATATCGATAAGAATAAACATGCGTTCATTTACAATCCCTGTTTCAAGAAGCTTCTGTTTTACTTTGTTTTTTACTACAAGATGCGCCGCGACAGTATCCGCGAAAGAAGAAGGATCATCAATCGATTTTACAGCGAACAATATTTCATTTGGCACCCTGTGGCTCATTTTTACGTAATCGGTAAACAACCCTTCTACTTTTCTTTGAAGCGCTTCAAGACGCTTGTCGTCCTTTTCAATTTCCAGAATCCGGGATACTTTAGCCGCAATGTGGTTATCTCTTTCCAGGTATTCCTCCACCCGAACCCTGCTCACACCTTCAAGCATCACCTTTATAGTTCCATCGGGCAAACGGAAAAACACACCTATTCTAACCACTGTTCCCACAGAGTATAGATCATCGCTTTCAGGCTCATCTACTACCGGATCCTTCTGGGTTATTACAAGCAGAAATTTGTCTGATTCTATAGCCCTTTCAACCGCGTTTACGGAAGGCTGCCGCCCAACTAAAATAGCGGTCGCCATTGAAGGAAATATCACAACATCCCTCAGGGGGATTATCGGATATTCCATATCCTGATCATCCAGTGTTATATCACTATCCTCAACCATAACTCTCCATTTTAATATTAATTTTAATTATTTGAACTATCATCCGACTATTTATGCCATTTTCTTATTTCCACTTTTAAAAATCAGTTCGGGGTTACCCTGATTCTTAATTGTTTCCTCATTAATGATAACCTTTTTAATATCCGGATTCGACGGGATATCAAACATAACATCAAGCATTACGCCTTCAAGAATAGCCCTTAACGCTCTGGCGCCCGTTTTTCTTTCAACGGCAAGCTTTGCAATAGAAGTTAAGGCATCTGAAGTAAACTCAAGCTGTACATCCTCCATTTCAAAAAGTTTCTTGTACTGCTTGATAAGAGCATTCTTCGGTTTAATCATTATATCTATCAATGCCTGTTCATCGAGATCCTGTAGTGACGAAACGATAGGCAATCTTCCCACAAGCTCAGGAATAAGACCATATTTAACAAGGTCCTCAGGCTGTACATGAGCCATTATTTCACTGATTTGCTTCTTATAACCAGGTCCTCTGTCTGCTTCAAATCCTACTATCTTTCTTCCGATCCTTCTTTCAATAATCTCCTCGAGACCCTGGAAAGCCCCGCCGCAAATAAAGAGTATCTTCGTTGTATCTATCTCCACAAACTTCTGCTGCGGATGTTTCCTTCCTCCCTGGGGAGGCACATTCGCGACAGTACCCTCAAGAATCTTTAAAAGGGCCTGCTGAACCCCTTCACCCGATACATCACGGGTAATCGACGGATTCTCACTCTTTCTCGCGATCTTGTCCAGTTCGTCAATATAAATAATACCTCTTTCCGAAGCCATCATATTGTAATCCGCGCTCTGAAGAAGCCTGACCAGGATATTCTCAACATCCTCTCCTACATAACCTGCTTCGGTTAAACTTGTAGCGTCAGCGATCGCGAATGGCACTTTGAGGAAACGCGCCAGAGTCTGAGCAAGAAGGGTCTTTCCTACACCGGTTGGACCGATCAAAAGAATATTGCTTTTTTCTATATCAACATCATCTGTGCTCTTTTCATGTTGGATTCTCTTGTAATGATTATACACACCGACGGCAAGAGACTTTTTGGGTTCTTCCTGCCCTATCACATAAGAATCAAGGCTCTCTTTAATCTCCTGCGGCAATGGAAAATGTTCATGCTCGTGAAACACGGCCGCGACCATCTCCTCTTCGAGAATATCATTGCACAGCCGAATACATTCATCACAAATATAAACTGAAGGGCCTGAGACAAGCTTTGTGACCTCATCCTGCCCTCGTCCGCAAAAGGAGCACTTTATCGAACTCGGCGTCTGTGATTTTTTCTTCATTGGCTCACATCCTTGCTAAATTTGCTTCTTTAATATTATACAATCTTTTTACTCATTAGTTCTTATTTATTTTGAACTCTTCTTTGAAGTAAGAACCTTATCCACAACTCCATATTGAAGAGCTTCCTCTGCCGACATGAAGAAATCCCTGTCCGTATCCTTTTCTACCTTTTTGAGTTTCTGCCCGGTATGCTCCGCGAGTATACCGTTCAACTTAGATCTCAGTTTCAGGATTTCCTTTGTATAAATCTCAATCGTACTGGCCTGGCCCTGAGACCCTCCCGAAGGTTGATGAATCATAATTCTCGAATGTTGAAGAGCCGATCTTTTTCCCTTTGTCCCCGCGGCAAGAATCACCGCTCCCATACTGGCGGCCTGCCCCATACATATAGTTGAAATATCACAGGATATATACTGCATGGTGTCATAAATCGCCAACCCGGAAGAGACAACCCCACCGGGAGAATTTATATAAATAAAAATATCTTTCTCAGCGTCTTCAGCTTCGAGAAAGAGTAGCTGTGCTATGACAGCATTCGCCATATTATCTTCAATAGTCTGACCAATAAAAATTATCCTATCTTTTAAGAGCCTTGAATATATATCATAACTTCTCTCTTCGCGCCCCTTCGTTTCAATCACAAAGGGAATTGGTATGTTCCTAATTTCACTCATTTACGACTCCTTTTAATCCTTGTTTTCCCCAAGAATAATCTCAAAGACCTTCTTCTCAAGTAAACTCCTTTTAATATTGTTGTACTGTTCACTGCCTTTATTGAAAAAGGCCTTTACATCTTCAACTGGCCGGGAACTGCCCTCAGCCATAGATTCTATCTCTTTATCCACATCACCATCTTCAACAGCCAATTCTTCCTTCCTAGTTATATGATCGATCAGGAAATATCTCTTAATATTCCTCCTGGCAATCTTTTCTAGAATTCCATCCTGTTTCTTATTCGCATCTTCATCCGCGCTCTGTTCTTCAGGCAACCCGCCTCTGGCTTCAGCTTCCTTTTTCATCGATTCCTTGTATCTTTCTATCATACTCAAAGGAACTTCAAAAGGATTTTTGTCAATAAGCTGATCTATCGTTTCCTCTTGCCTCTTTTGCCTTGCGTCCTTACGCTTTTCGTCAATCAAACGCGTTTCAATATCTTTCTTAAGATCATCCAGCGTTTTTAACTTCTCGTCTATTTTTGAGACGAAGTCATCATCGAGATCAGCAATGTGTTTTTCTTTTACCTCTTTAACCTTAAATTTGTATTTTATCTTTCGGCCGGCTAGCTCATCAGGTTTATAGTCTTCTGGATAACTTATTTCCACTTCCTTTGTTTCACCTGCCTTGCAACCTGTCAATTCTTTCTCAAAATCAGGCAGAATCTGGCCAGTGCCGAGCTGAATCGAATAATCGTCAACCCGTTTGTCTTCTTCCTCTCCATCTTCACCCACGGGAAGATATTCTATTACGACAATATCATCATTCGCGCAAGCACGTTCGACTTTTTCGTAATCAGCATAACGCTCCCGTAAATTCTCCAGAACCCTTTTGACTTCCCCCTTCTCCAGCTTAACATCTTGAACTTCGCCTTTGATCTCCCCGTAACCGGAAACTTCGATTTCCGGAGCAACTTCAAGCTCGACGTTAAAAGAAACAGGGTTCCCCTCGTCAGTTACCAGATCCTTAAAAACGGGTTCCCCAATAGGCTGAAGCTCTTTTAAAGTTACCGCGTGGCTGTATGCAGCTGGTATTAACGACTTTATAACCTCCGAATGGATTGTATCGCTAAAACGGTCCGAGACCATTTGCGCGGGGACCTTACCCTTCCTGAAACCAGGTAGAGAAGCCTCCTTTACAAAACTGGCCAGTATCTTTTTCCTCTCCTCCTTGTAGCTCTCCTGCTGAATCTCTATCGATATAATTCTTCGGCAATCTTTTTCTTCCGCAACATCAATCTTGATGTTTTTTTCATCCATTCTTTTCTCCATTTTAAATTCCACTAAAAAATCTGCATCCCGTCCACAGATCATATTTCCTGGTGCGAGAGGGGGGATTTGAACCCCCACGAGTATGCTCACTGGATCCTAAATCCAGCGCGTCTGCCAATTCCGCCACTCTCGCATCCTTGGCGATTTTATAATTTATTTTATATCAACCAGTTCTGCTCGTATCTAATTGTTTACGTCCAAAAGCTTGTCAATCTAAAATAATATCTAACAGTTTAAAACACAATAATCAATCATTTCTACTGCAAAACCGTTGCCAAATAGGCTATTATTTTCCTTTAAATACAGGTTTCCTTTTCTCAAGGAAGGCTCGCATACCTTCTTTCATGTCTTCAGTTCCGCATGTCATGGCAAAAAGGTTTGTTTCTATTTTACACCCATTTTCAAATGAAACTTCCACTCCATGATTTACAGCTTCCATACACGCCTTTAACGCGAAAGGCGGTTTGTTCAACAATAGTTTTACAAAATCATCAACTTCCTTTTGTAAGTTATCCTTTTTTATAACCATATTTACAAGCCCAAGCCTCAACGCTTCTTCAGCGTCAATTATTCTTCCGGTCAGCAAAAGTTCCATCGCTATCCCCCGCGGCAGAAGCCTCGCGAGCCTCTGTGTACCCCCGTAACCGGGTATAGTTCCGAGATTTATTTCAGGCTGACCAAGCTTCGAGTTTTCAGTCACAATTCTTATTGTAGCGGCCATAGCAAGTTCGCACCCGCCTCCCAGTGCAAATCCATCTATGACAGCCAGAACAGGTTTGCCAAGATTCTCTATCAGATTGCAAAGTTCGTGTCCGCGCGTAGAAAAATCCTTTCCGCCAACCATATCCTGAAGGAGAAGTTCTCCGATGTCAGCGCCCGCGGCAAATGCCTTTCCCCCCTCTCCCGAGAAAATTACCACTCTTATATCATTATCCTTCTTGATCCTGCTAAAAGCCTCATGAAGTTCAATAACCGTATTTATACTTAGAGCGTTCAGTTTGTCCGGCCGGTTAATTATAACCTTCGCTACGGGACCCTCTATTTCAAATCTCACACATTTAAAACCCATTTAATCTCTCCTTTCCTGAATAAATCGATAGAATGGCACATACAATGCTTTAGATAAGACAATTAACTAAATTACGCTAATTTTTTATCTCTTTTTATACTATTTTTTTTACACTATCTAAAAATGTTTTTCAAATTTAAACATAAATTTCTTTTTACTGCTACTATAATATTCTCGCTTCAGATGCTTATTCCCTCTGGCGACTTGTACTCGGGGAAAGTAGACTTGCAGATAAGACAGCAATTTATCTCGTTCCTGCAGAGCGGAGAAAAACTGGAAAATCTTCCGGAATCACACCCGTTAAGTCCGCTTAAGGATCTCCCAGCGGTGGCAATTACTTCATATTACCTTATGGAACACGACCCTTCGATGCTTCGAAGGTTTTATCCCCAGATATCACGCCTGGTAATGAATAGATTCGATAATTCGCTCACAACTGACTCGGGGCTTCTTCTTGGTACGGCCGGTAATAACAACGATGACATTTATCTATCCCCGTTTATAAATTCACTTGGGAACCTTGAGATCTACACCCTCTTCCTTATCGCCTCCAAAATTGGTAATCACACCGATGCCCTTGAATACATTTTATGGTCACGCCGGTTTTCGGACATAATTACAGAAACCTTTTATGATTACAACAAAGACGCTTTCTTTCCATTGGATAAAAACGGGTACTATCTCCGTATATATTCACCAGGGCAGTTAATTCCACTAATTCTCAACAGACAACTGGACTTGACGTCAAAAAGGAGAATTGCGGAGAATTGCCTTTCTAAATGGCACAAATCACACCGGAAAGAAGCAGCTCAATTTTTTAAATCTCCAGTTCAAAGATCCCTTATTATTAATCTGCTTTCCTCTCTTGAATTCTATTCTGAGTCGGTGAGCTTTAACACTCTCATTTCCACACCGTCCTATACTGATGATGAGGGCTCTGACTTTTCACACCGTGCCTGGATTGAAATGATACGGCAGAGAACACAATCTGAAAACAGTTTCCTTAAAGATTGGACTGTTATAGCGGCGCTCGTCCATCTTCCGGCTCTGTTACAGCAAGAATCACTCTTGCCCGATAAAAAAGCCAAGTCATTGATTTCTGATGTCAGCAAGCTACGGAACGATCTCGCGGCCGACTACTCTGATCTTGATTCCCATATTGAAACTATTACACTTATAAATCATCTTCTGTTGGAAATATCACAGATTTCTTCTGTTCTAAATTCAAATGAAAAACTCTGGAAAGTCATAGATGAACCAAAATGGCATAGTCTATCTCCGCGCGTAAGACAACTGATCACTGAGTCATGCCAAATATCCATTGATGAATTAATGCGTGCTAAAGCAAATCTATCGGAAAAACTCTCAAGCGGAAATGCACTTGAACTGATCGTCCGTTTCCCCCCTTCCCCAATCATTTCCGGCTCTAGAATCAACTTTAAAATATCGCTTAAATCCATTGATACTGAAATAGATATAAAACGTGCCTTTCTTCAAATAGCCGGGAACAGATGGAAACTGGAAGAGGGTAACTCAATCCTGTTAAAGCCTCATGGGAAGGCTCTTTCATTCACCGGCTCCTTCTCACTTCCACCCTCTACCAGCCTCGGTATCGTACAGTTACCGTTATTTATTGATTTTCTGACAGCGGGTAAAAGGGTAGAAATCCATAAAAGAAAATGCCTCACTATAAAAGAAGGGGTTGAAGTAAGCCTCAATTTCCCCAGTGGAAAAAGACTCAAAGACCACTTGCCCGTAAATCTTCTTCTAGAATATAGTCCGAACTATTCAATTCAGGGCAGCATCGATGGAATCTTCTGTGACCCCTTAAGTTGCATGCCCGAACTACCGGCTAAATTTCGCATCAAAGCGGGATCGCGTGTAACCAAACTGCCATTGACTATATCATCCGGTAATAATGTCCCCCCCGGGAAATTCCCTTTTTCACTAATGGTATATCTGAATGAAAAACCGATAGCCAAATTCAACGACACCCTTATAAATCCTATAAACTGGCTTCATCTGGGCCCCCTGTCCGAAATAGATTGGATATTGAAAAATGGCTGGCGTTATCAGGATGATCTTGCCAAAACTCATATAGGGAGCAACGGAAATGTTATCAGCTGGAACAATGTCCCTTACGGGGCTACAGGTAAAAACGGAGAGATTCTTCTGTCTCGATTGTACGGTATGAGCCCGGATAACTGCTGCCTCATCTACACCCTGATGAATCTGCCGGTTCAAAAAGAGGCCATTCTCCGGTTTAATAGTTCAAATAAAATATCACTTTGGATAAACTCAAATCCAATATTGTCAAATATCAAACCTGACAATACACTGATACACGCTAAACTTAGAGTGGGACAAAATTCAATTCTTATAGCCGCGAGTTGGGATAAATCACCCTCCCCCGTCATCTTTGAAATAAGCGATAAAAGTGGACTGCCCATCGCGGGCATGGAAAACATAGTCAATGAGCTTGCCGGTAAATTTGCCAATCTTGATTCAAATGAAACCGGTGATGAGACAATTTCTGCAAATCTTGACGGTCCAAGAGAAATCACCCTCTCTCTCGTCCGGAAAGAGTGTACAAGAATATCTGTTGTAGGTTCTTTTAATAGCTGGAACCCCGAGACAACACTTATGGAAGAAGTTGAGCGAGGTAAATGGGAAACAACTATAGTTCTTTCCCCCGGAAGATATCCCTATAAATTCCTCATTGACAACAAAACCAGAATCGGCGATCCCTCATGCAAACTGGAGGAACCCGACGGCTTCGGCGGAATAAATTCTGTTCTCATAGTGAAATAAACCCGATTACCTGAGAATCACTATCTTTATCGCCTCCCGCCTTTGCCCGGTATCTAATACACAGAAATAAACCCCTGAAGCAAAAAGCTCAGAATCCGCATGATAATTAACTGTATTGTATCCGGCCGGATAGAATTTCTCCGCTATCCCGTCTATCTGCTTTCCGGAAACATCGAAAAAAAGTATCTTCGCCTTTACAGTTCGGGGTAGATAAAATTGAAGGGTTGTAGCGGTTGTGAATGGATTCGGGTAATTCTGAAATTGAGTCAGAGGAATTTTCTCAATCCGGTAGGGACCGGGAAAAACGATCGATTCTATCGCAGAACCTGAAAACGAAACGATTTTATACGAATAATCGTGATCCGGATCAACCCCTGTATCTCTAAAGTGAAACACACTATTAGCGCTGAGGAGAGTATCAGGCGTCACCACCTCATAATTTTCATCGCCGCGCTGCTTCCTGTAAACAAGTGATCTGAAGGGAGAGCTCCCTTCAAGCTTCCAATCTATATCTACAAAACAGTAATTTATCCGCGCGTAAGCATAGGAATAGATAGAATTAACAAAAACCGCTTCGGACAATAATACTGACTGTCCATCCGTGTTCTTAAGATTAAGAGACCAGTATCCAGCGTAGAGTTCTTCCGGGTTAAACTCAGCGATTATTCGATTTTTACCAAGCCAGCTTACATCATTAGCCTCTACACTTTCTGTATTATCCGTAAGAGAGCATTCGACGGAAGGGAACAAATTTTCGCCGCGGATATCAAGACAGATCAAATTTCCGTTTTCACCCTTTATTATAGTATCCGGGGTAACAAATGAGATCGACGGTTCGGGATTGCCCGCGCTGAAAACAGCCTCAATATATAGATACCCGGACCGAATACCATGAATATTAATTGGAGTTATCTCTCCACCGTTACTTCTACTGTTTGGTGTTGTCTCCGAAGTAAAGGATGTACTACCCGTGATACCGGGAAATGGGTCGCCCGCGTCGCCATAATTACTATTACCAAACCCGCCACCAAAAAGAAGATCGTAATTTCCATCCGCTTCCTCCAGAACCACACCCCTTGCTTGCGTGTTTGAACCTCCCCCACTATTCTTAAGAGCTGAATAAGCGATGGAATTTTCCGCGTGCCATATCAGAAGCCCCTCCCCTGGCAAATTCTTGTCGAATCCTCTTCTGTCTCTATAGGCCACAAGGAAATATTCGGAGGATAGAGTGTCCTGCCTCCATCCTCCCGCGTCAGATTCAAAATCGGAGAAATAATCGAGGCCTCCCCCGCTAAGAGCAATATCGTCGAT
>DAOWMJ010000063.1 GCA_030643145.1 Candidatus Latescibacterota bacterium
AGAACTAATCCGGCCTCCACCGATTATTTTGGGATCGTCGCTGAGCAAAATGTAATAGTGGCTGATAATGCCGCTAATCGTGACTCGGCCGATGAGACTATTATGGCCGCTATAATGGCTCTTAATACCTCCTGGACCGTTCAGAACTATAGCTCCGGAAATCCGCGCGGAAAGCTTATTGTCTATGGTGGTATAATTCAGAACAAGAGAGGCGCGGTCGGGACATTCAGTTCCTATGGTATAAGTACCGGGTACCAAAAGGATTATACTTATGATGAACGGCTTCTAGATAATCCTCCCCCGGCGTTTCCCACAACAGGACAGGTTGAAAAGGTGTCGTGGATGGAACTTGATCCATCTTCCGATATAAGCGTCAATTTTTGGTAGAGGCCGGGGCCGATTTGCATCGCTGACTGCCACACGCGATAAGAATAATACAGGAATGACGCATAGTTCTATATTTGAAAGGTGTAATCCGCTTTCCCAGTTTCATTTATATTCCATATTGACATTGCAGTAACTGAGATGTACTCTTCAGTCTGCATGAGAATTCTGTCTGTAGGTTGGTTTCGGTCAAGGAGAAGGCTATGAAAAAAACCGTGTTAGCAGTTTTGTTCATTATATTTTGTTTCTTTTCTGGATGTCGTTCAAATCACCCTTCCTCAATAATTGTTGATCCGGAGTTTAATCCTAACAATATTGCCAGGATTCTTGTAACTCCTGTAATCAGTTCTATTTCAGATGCGGATGACCGCCATCGTATGTCTGAACAGACAACTCAGAGGATTCTCTGGGAGCATTTAAGCAGGATATCTGAGTATGTGTTTCTTTCTCCACAGAGTTTCTCTTTTGCTTTAGCGAAGGCGAATAAAACCAGCGAAGTTAAAAAATTTAAGAAGGATTGGATTGAAGGAAAAGGGGCCGACCCTGAATTGCTGAAATCGCTTGATAAGTACGTGAATATAGATGTAATTCTAGTTCCGGAAATTTATTTATGGCATAAGGATGAGGCTGATTATAGAGAGTATGGTGCGTCTTCTGTGACACAGGTTGGAATGAGGATATCTCTTGTAAGTCCACTTTCCGGCAAGGTTCTCTGGGAGGCCACTGACCAGAACTATTTGGAATCTATCAGAACTGAGGGAGAAAGGGTGTTGGTGAAGGGCGCGGGAGGATTTGACAAACGTATAGAGGGTATAAGTGAAACCGGCAGGGATATCTATTCGGCTCCCCCATTTGAAAATGTTTTGGTCAAAGTAGTGGGAGCTCTTGTAACGGCTTTTCCATCCCATTCGATGGTTCGTAAATAATGGATGAGAAGTGGATGGACGAAGCTCTTGGTGAAGCTAAAGAGGCTTTAAGTCAGGGTGAGGTCCCGATTGGGGCTGTAATAGTGAAAGATAATAGAATTGTGGGTCGTGGGCACAATGAGATTGAGGGAAGAGGGGTAGCTACGGCACATGCCGAGATGCTGGCGATTCAGCAGGCTGCAGAGGAAGTGGGTGACTGGCGTCTTGACGGATGTACAATATATGTAACTTTGGAACCTTGCCGGATGTGTGTCGGCGCTCTCTGCCTTTCAAGAGTGAACAGAGTAGTATTTGGAGCAAAACAATCCTGGGATGCTGTTTGCGGGTCAGCGGAGAGTTTTTCCGAGTCTGATCTATCTAATTATAAAATAAAAGTGACGGGTGGAATAAAAGAAGGAAAAAGCCTCTTGCTTTTGAGGGAATTTTTTAGCAACCTCAGAAAAGAAGAAAAAAAACGGAGAGATGCGAGAGCTGGCTGAATCGGCGCGATTGGAAATCGCGTGAAGGCATTGCGCCTTCCGAGGGTTCGAATCCCTCTCTCTCCGCCAGAACTAATAATATAGTGGAGAGATGCCAGAGTTGGTTTATCGGGGCGGTCTCGAAAACCGTTGAGCAGGTTACTGCTCCGGGGGTTCGAATCCCCCTCTCTCCGCCGAATGATAGTTAATGTTTTATAAATTGGGGATGTAGCTCAGTTGGGAGAGCACCTCGTTCGCAACGAGGGGGTCGGCGGTTCGAATCCGCTCATCTCCACCATAAATGTTAGGCCGCGCTAGATGGGGAGGTAGCGGTGCCCTGAACCCGCAATCCGCTATAGCGGGGTTGAATTCCCGGTTGAGGGAATGCTGTTTTTGTGTGATCGACAGTGGGAAGTGATGTTGATAATCAGGACCTGCGCAACGGGAACCTGTTAACCCCGTCAGGACCGGAAGGTAGCAGCGGTATACAGTTATTCTTGTGTGATGCAGTGATTCCTGGGTGGAGTTAACCTCATTGGTGGAGCACTGGAACGATTCACAAGATCGGGTGCGCGGTCTGTCGAAATGAACAAGCAATCTAGTGGGATTAGAATGTCGTATTTAGTTTTGGCTAGAAAATGGCGTCCACAAACCTTCTCGGAAATAATTGGGCAGGACCATGTGGCGCAAACACTAAAAAAGGCTTTTGAGAAAGATAGGCTTGCTCACGCGTATCTTTTCTCAGGGCCAAGAGGTTGTGGAAAGACAACAACAGCACGGATTTTGGCGAAGATAATTAATTGTAAGAATCCGGTAGGGGGGGAACCGTGCAATAAATGCAGCTCTTGCCAGGATGTGTCCAAAGGTACTCATCTTGATGTAATTGAAATAGACGGCGCTTCAAACCGCGGAATAGATGAAATAAGAGATCTGAGAGAGAAAATTGGATATGCTTCATCAGGTGGAAATTCAAAAATCTATATTATCGATGAAGTTCATATGCTGACTCAGCAGGCATTCAATGCATTGCTGAAGACTTTGGAGGAACCTCCGTCACATGTTTATCTGATACTGGCTACAACGGAACCTCATAAAGTCCCCGCGACAATTCGTTCCAGGTGTCAGAGATTCAATTTTAAGAGGATGGAGTTTTCCGAACTTGCCGGGCAGCTTGTAAAAATATGCACGAATGAAAAACTGGAGTTTGATGAAGATGCTCTCCAATTGATTTCAAGACGTGCTGATGGTAGTATGCGTGACGCGGAAAGCCTTCTTGATCAATGTGTTTCGGCTGTGGAAAAAAAGATTGACATTGAGCTGGTTCGTCAGATTCTTGGACTGGTCGATTCCCAAATTGTCATTGATCTTTTCGAAGCGATAAGCAGGCACAACAGAAAGAGTTCTCTTGAGATAGTTAACAGGGTTGTTTCTTCCGGAGTTGATCTTGAAGAGTTCTTCCTGGCATATTTGGAAGGGCTCAGAAATATGCTTGTCATAGATGTTGGTAAGGATGAATCAATCGGCTGGCTTGATCTTACGAAATCTGAGTTTAAGAAACTTTCAGATATTGCTCAGCGATTCAGTGCGGAGGATCTGCTTTTACTTTTCAGAATGGCTGTTTCCTCATTCAGGGAGTTCAGGGGGGCTGGACAGCCTCGATACCACCTTGAAGCGGTTGTTGCCGAGGCGGCTGGATGGGAGTCCTCTGTAGAGATATCAGCGTTACTAAAGAAACTTGATTCTGGAAGCGGTCCCGAAGTGTATGGCGACAATAAGGGTATTCAAGATAGGAGATCGCGGAATACCAGCAATAATACGGAAGTTCTGCCAGAGATGTATGCTGACAGTGACAATGCTGGAACAGAAAAGGATCAATCGTGTGAAAATAAAGTCAGATCAGCAAACAGGGAAGACTACGGGACGCGAGACGCTCTTTCTTCCCTTGGTGGAATAGGTAAATGGGAAATATTCCTTTCTCAAATCAGGGAGTCAAAACTAACTCTTGGTATCTGGCTGATGTCAGCTAGAGTAATGGAAGTGAAAGACGGAAGTATTATCCTGGGTTTTGATTCCCGCAACCGCTTTGCCAGTGAAATGGTTAGTGAATCTAAAAACAGGCGGTATATTGAAAATCACCTGGAAAAATTTTATGACAAAAAATTAGCCATTGAAATAACTGTGGTTGAACGGGGGAATGGAAAAAAGAAGAATGAAACCGGCAAAAAATCATCCACAAAAAAGAAAATAAACTCAAATATCGATAAGCTTGTGGAAAATACGCCTATGGCCAAACGATTGATTGAGGAATTCGACGGAGAAGTATATGGGGTCAATAACAAGTACGGGAGGACTGACAAATGACCGATATGGGTAAATTTCTGAAGCAGGCCCAGCAAGTTCAACAAAAGATTGCCCGGATGCAGGAAGAATTATCAGACAAAATAATAGAGACTTCAGCCGGGGGAGGTATGGTTAAAGTCGTTATGAATGGCAGCCACGAAGTGGTATCGGTCACTATAGATCCGGAAGTTGTTAATCCTGAAGATATTGAAATGCTTGAAGAGCTTGTTGTGGCTGCCTTAAATGAGGCGCGTAGAGAAATTGACGATATGATAAAGGAACAAATGGGTTCTCTGACAGGTGGAATTTCACTTCCGGGACTTTTTTAATTGTTCACCGCTATGTAAGATCTATCAGAAAATCTTTTTAATTATTACGGTTTTAAGGCAAGGTTTTTGCATACAAACAGGGGGGAAGGCAATGAGTTATGAGCTTCCGATTCTTAGGGCGTTAATGGACCATTTTAAAAGTATGCCCGGAATCGGTGAAAAGACAGCGCGGAGACTTGCTTTTGCGATACTGTATATGGGAAGCGAGGAGGTAAAAGGTTTTGCCGAAGTACTATTGCGGGTCAAAGAAAAAGTCAGATTCTGCGCAATCTGTGGAAATCTTGCAGAAAGCGAAATCTGTGGAATCTGCAAAGATTCCTCAAGAGAAAGCAGCCTCGTGTGCGTCGTTGAACGGCCGGGCGACCTTTACGTTTTTGAAAAAACCGGTCGGTTCCGGGGTCGTTACCATGTTTTGCATGGAGTCCTTTCTCCACTGGATGGAGTAGGACCTGAAAAATTGAATCTGGAAGGGCTAAAAGACAGGGTTGAAAGAGAAGGAATTGAAGAGTTGATTATTGCGACAAACCCAAGCGTAGAAGGTGACACAACTGCTTTGTATATATGTGAATTGTTAAAAGATTGTGACATCAAAATTACAAGACCAGCCAGGGGAATCCCACTGGGTAGTACACTCGAGTATATCGATGGCAACACTCTATCAAAGGCCATTGAATCGAGAGAGCCGATTTAACTGCTGGTCAGGGAGTAACTAATACAATGGTCAAAGCTAACTGGAAAGTATTCGAAAAGGATTATTGGGCAATAAATACAACCCTTGAGGAGCTTCTGGACAATTCAAATTCAAAAAGTATTTTACTCCTGGATAAAACCGGTCAGCTGATATCCAGTGTTGGTCAGCAGCCACAGTTTGATCTTTATAGTTTTGCCTCTTTGTGCGCTGCTGATTTTGAGGCAAATGCCCAACTGGCCAAGCTTGTCGGGGAAAAAGATTTTTCGACATTATATCATCAGGGAAGCAATGAAAGCATGTATCTTTCAAGGGTTGAAAGGGAAATTATCCTCGTTATTCTCTTTGATAAAAAGACAACTCTCGGTCTTGTGAGATTGAGAACAAGAAAAGCTGTTGAAGGTTTGGGAGTAGTTATCAGAAGGCTATATGAGAAACTTGAGTATGAGAATGAAGAATATACAGAGTCGGAGTTCGGCGAAGAATTTACCGCTGAAGCCGAGTTTGAAATAGACAGCTTGTTTTCTGATTAGGGGGACACTATTGTCGCTTATTAATTATTCGTCTCGCGAAATAAATGTCAAGATTGTGTATTACGGTCCTGGACTCTGCGGCAAAACGACTAATATTCAATATATATATAACAAGGTTACCCCTGAAACAAAAGGAAAACTGATTACACTCGCGACAGAAATGGATCGTACCCTTTTCTTCGATTTTTTGCCTCTCGAGCTCGGCAAGGTTAAGGGATTCAAGACTCGGTTTCACCTCTACACCGTTCCAGGACAGGTTTATTATGACGCGAGCCGCAAGTTGATATTAAGAGGTGTTGACGGAATAGTTTTTGTGGCTGATTCTCAAACCTTACGATACGATGCTAATATTGAGAGTCTTTATAATCTGCACGAAAATCTTGCGGAGTATAATCTAAAACTTGAAGAGATCCCATTCATTATTCAATATAATAAAAGAGATTTGCCCGACACAATTTCGGTTGATGATCTTCAGCAGGAATTAAATCCACGCGCTTATCCGTCCTACGAAGCGGTAGCGACTGATGGAATAGGGGTATTTGATACCTTAAAATCGGTTGCTAAATCAGTTCTGCGTAACCTTTCCTAGTGCCCCCTGCAATAGGGGGACACAATATTAATTAAATTTTCTGGTTAACTGAATTTGTCGAAAAGGCTTGACCCATTTCGCATGCAAGGTTATCCTCTTTTTCTTTAGAGGAGGGAGTGTCGTGAAAAAGCGAGTTATTACTTTTTTGGGGTCGTTTTTCTATACGGGGTTTTTCCCGTTTGCTCCCGCTACTTTTGCTACCCTGGTATGGGCTATATGCTATCTTTTTATTCCTCCCGCCGGATGGATTTTTCATTTAATAGCTCTTCTTGTAATGTTGCCGATTTCAATTTATATCTCGGATGCCATGGAAGAGTATTTTGGGCACGATGCTTCTGTGATTGTAATAGATGAATTTGTCGGCATGCAGGTAACCTTTTTTGCTATAGTCCCGTCACCTTTGACAGTGCTGGTCGGTTTTCTGCTTTTCAGGATTTTCGATATTGCCAAGCCCTTTCCGATCGACAGGTCCCAGAAAATCAGGGGTGGGTACGGTGTTGTAATAGATGATGTTATAGCCGGTTTGTATTCCTATATAATGCTGAATATCATAATGAAATATTCTAACATACTTTAGCGCGTTGGTTTTACAGTAATTTGTACATTTGAATCGTGTGGCGATGCACTATTGTTATTATACGGGGGATATGATCAAAAAATCTTACATTATACGCGTAGCCGCTCTGAAAATGGATTCTATCGAACAAAAACTCATCAAGGTTCTTGGAAATTCTTGTTTAGAAAGAATCTCGATAATGGGGAATTTTCCCTCGGTTACGATTTCATTGCACCCCGATTCTTTTGAGAAGAAAAATATCGATTCGGTCCGTAAGGAATTTGGTAGTTATTGTTATTCCCGCGGCGAGAATAGTTTGGAGAAAGTTGTACTTGATCTTCTGCGCGAGCAAAAATCAACTCTTTCCGTAGCTGAATCTGTTACGGGCGGATTGCTTGCTTCAACAATAGTATCAGTACCAGGCGCCAGCGATCTATTTACGGAGGGTTTTATTACATATAGCAACGAGGCAAAAATGCGTCGGCTTGGTGTGGATGCCGGAGTAATAAAAAGATACGGTGCGGTAAGTCCCGAGGTTTGCATTCAAATGGCGGGTGGGGCCGCATCTACAGCTACGGTGGATTATTCACTGTCAACGACAGGTATAGCTGGGCCTGGAGGTTCTACCGCGGGGAAAAATGTAGGGTTGTGCTATATTGGCCTGCATTCACCGGAAGGGACTTATTGCTGGAAATATCAGTTTAGCGGAAGTAGAGAAGATATCAGAAAAAAGATTGTTTTTTCAGCTCTCGATTTGTTAAGACTTAAACTTGAAGGTTGCGATAAGAGATTGAATTCATTTATAGAGGTTATACCGGATCAGTAAATATCAGGGATGCTTGAGAGTAATTATGAGGTTGTTTTTCGGAGTTAAAATTTCGTTGGATCTTGGAGAGCTTGTTTGGAGAGAGATAAAAGAATCGCCGATTTACAATTCTCCCTGGCGTTGGATACCACACCGGAACTACCATTTGACTCTGAAATTTCTCGGCGAAACTGATGAAGAGATCCTGGGTGATTTAAAAGAAGCGGCGACGCGCGTGGCCTCACAAATGGGATCCCCTTTTAGAATCAGGCTTGAGGACTTCGGGGCTTTTCCTTCCCTATCCAGGCCGCGGGTAGTTTTCTATTCTATTAAAGAAGGAAGTGGCAAGATATCTGATTTAGCAGACAGACTTAATAGAGAAATGGAGCCTCTCGGGTTTGAGAGTGAAAGACGGCCATACCACGCTCATCTCACTCTCGCGAGGATAAAGAGGAAGTTGGCGCCCTCCGTGATAGAAAAACTGAAAAGAATTCCTTCGCTTCCTGAAAAGGCGAATCAGCGGGTAGATTCTATTATCCTGTTCAGGAGTCGCCTGAGCCCCTCAGGCGCAGCATACGAAAGAATTCACAATTCCCCTTTATAAATATTCCGATTATCATTGAATAAATAATCTTTAGGTGGTATAAGGATTTGTATTGGCTTCACGATTGAAGCCGAATAAATCGTTTTGTTTGAACACGAGGAAGAAGTGGGAGGGTGAAGATGATAAAATCGGATAAAAAAGATAATGGAAAAATAAAAGAGAAAGTAATAGACCTTGCCGTTAATCAGATTGAGAAACAATTTGGGAAGGGTTCTATTATGCGTCTGGGTTCCAAACAGGATGTTGTAGAGGGGGATAGTATTTCTACAGGAAGCCTGGCGCTGGATATTGCTCTTGGAGTTGGCGGAGTTCCGCGTGGCAGGATAATTGAAATATATGGACCGGAAGGTTCCGGTAAAACAACTCTTGCCTGTTCGATTGTTGCCACTGCTCAGCGTTTAGGCGGTGTGGCTGCTTTTATTGACGCGGAGCACGCGCTTGATATCGGTTTTACCAGAAAGATCGGGGTGAATGTGGATGAACTCCTGGTATCGCAGCCGGATACCGGGGAAGAGGCTCTGGAGATCGCGGAGGTTCTTATTAGGAGCGCGGCGATAGATGTGGTGGTCATTGATTCTGTTGCGGCTCTTGTTCCATCCGCCGAGATAGAAGGGCAAATGGGCGATACTCATGTTGGGCTTCAGGCGCGCTTGATGTCCCAAGCCCTTCGTAAGATTGCCGGAGCAGTATCGAAATCGAAAACCTGTATGATTTTTACAAATCAGATACGAATGAAAATAGGGGTTCTTTTTGGGAATCCTGAAACAACAAGCGGAGGTAATGCCCTTAAGTTTTACAGTGCTGTTCGCATGGATATCCGGCGTATAGGAAAGATAAAAGACAGGGATATTATAATCGGAAACAATACGAGGGTAAAGGTTGTTAAGAATAAGGTCGCGCCCCCTTTCCGGCAGGCTGAGTTTGAAATTCTTTTTGATCAGGGTATCAGTATGGAAAGTGATTTGATTGAACTCGGTGTTGCCTCGGATATTGTAACGAAGATGGGAAGCTGGTATTCTTACGGTGAGACCAGACTGGGCCAGGGGAAGGAAAACGCCAGAATTTTTCTGATAGATAATTCCGATATTCGAGATGAAATAAAAAAGAAGATCCGGGAACATTATGGTCTCGTGGCATCTCCTGAAAGGTCGAAACCGGAAAATGAGCAGTCCAGTCAGTGAGAAGCAAAGGATTACCGGCATATCACGTAAAACTGGCGGATTAAGAATAATTGAAACTTCTTCCGGCAAGAGATTCCTGGTAATAAAAAGTGCGAGAACTGAATATCTTTTAAAAACGGGGTTATTACTGTTGGATGAAGATATTAGATTGCTGGAAGGGACATTCGTGAAAGAGGGGGCGATGCGACTCGCAAAGAATCTTCTTTCAAGACGTGATAGGAGCAAATGGGAAATTTGTGATGCCCTTCTAAAAGAGGGTATAGATAGCGAAAAGATAATCGATTATACTGTTGAGATATTGGAAAAGCATGGATATCTCGATGACCGCAGATTCACATCCGGGTATATTCACTATAGGATGAAG
>DAOWMJ010000122.1 GCA_030643145.1 Candidatus Latescibacterota bacterium
CTCAGTCGCGTGATATCAAAAGAGATGTTTTATGATATTATATTTGCCGATCCTCCATATAGGAGTGACCTTGCCGCGAAACTTTTGAGAATGGTGAACGAAATAGAAAATAAAATATGCGGAATTATGGTTATTGAGAGCAGAGAAGAACTCGAATGTATTAACAGCCGGCATATGGAGAAATATAAAATAAAGAAATTTGGACAGACATATGTTAACTATTTTAGATATATGAAGAGCTAACGGAATATTCTTTAGTTATGACAGAAAGGGGATTTTATGAGTCTCAAGACCGCTCTTTACCCCGGCACATTTGATCCTATTACAAACGGGCATATTGATCTTGTTAAACGGATTTCGCATGTATTTGACAGTGTTATTGTCGCGGTGGCCGCGGGTACACACAAGAACACATTTTTAACGCTTCAGCAGCGCCATGAAGTGGCAAAAGAAAGTTTGAAAGACTGTGACAGAGTTGAATGTGTGACATTCGACGGTCTTCTCGTTGATGAATTCAGAAAGAGAAAAGTGGATGTTGTTATAAGGGGTTTGAGGGCGATATCGGATTTTGAATATGAACTTATGATCGCGCTTATGAACAGAAAACTATTTCCTGACTTTGAAACTGTCTTTCTTATGCCAAGCGAGGAATATATTTACCTTCACAGTTCGCTTGTCAAAGAGATATACAGGATGGGTGGTGAAATCGGAGGCCTTGTGCCGGAACCGGTTGTTAAGGGGCTCATGAAGTGGTTTCCGCGGGAAAAATAACAATCTTGCATTTTATTTAAGGAGGAGATTTATGTCGGATGTTATAAGTGAAAGAGCGAAGAATATTGAACCTTCAATAACTCTCAGTCTAAACACAAAAGCGAATAACCTTCGTGAGGCGGGGGCGGATGTCGTGGGGCTCGCGGCGGGGGAACCCGACTTTGAAACTCCGGCTGTTATCAAAAAGGCCGCTTATGAAGCTATCGAGCAGGGTAAAACAAGATATACTCCCGCAGCAGGGATATCCCCTCTTAGGGAAGCCATAGCGGAGATGTATTCCAAACGCCTTGGTTTGCCCTATGAGGGATCTGAAGTGATGATATCGAATGGAGCAAAACATTCAATCTTTAATGCTCTTTATGTGCTGACCAATCCGGGCGATGAGGTTATGATATTCACGCCATACTGGGTAAGTTATCCCGTGATGGTAAAACTTGTTGGGGCAAAACCGAGGATTGTCGAGCTTAACGCGGATAATGATTATAAGCTTACACCCGAGAGGCTTAAGGCTGAAGTGGCAAAATCAAAGCCGAAGGTGATTTTGTATAATTCGCCAAATAATCCCGCCGGTATTGTTTATAGCGCCGAGGAGGTTGAAGCGATCGGCAGAATTCTGCATAGAGAAGGAATTTCTCTTATTAGCGATGAAATCTATGAATTTCTAACCTATAAAGACAATAAGCATTATTCCCCGGTTTCACTCGTTCCGGAGCTTAAGGAAAGTACGGTTGTTATAACGGGTGTGTCGAAGAGCTATGCTATGACAGGCTGGAGGATCGGGTTTGCTCTTTCAAGCAGTGAAGTGATATACAGGATGAGCGCGTATCAGGCTCACGCTACCGGATGTCCCAACGCAATTTCCCAATGGGCGGCTTTAACTGCGGTTAAGGAAGGGGCTGAAGAGAGGGAAATGATGCGTGTTGAGTTCGAGAAAAGAAAGGAGATGTTCGGAGAGCGGCTATCAAAAATATCATCAGTGACATTCCCCGACCCTGGCGGAGCTTTCTATTTTCTGGTTGATGTTTCTTCCATGTATGAAAGATGCGGTGTTTCGGGAAGCGGAGAATTCTGCGAAAAACTCCTCAAAGAAAAGGGGCTTCTCCTGATACCCGGCGGACCCTTTGGATGTGATAATACCGTACGTTTTTCGTTTGCTTCGAGTGAGAAAATACTTAATAACGCTCTTGACCGTTTTGAAAACTTTGTCGAGGATTATACGGGCTGAAAAAGTTTTCCGGATTGTCTGAGCCGGAGTGCCTATTGCTTTGCCCGGCCAATTTCCCGGATGCGACCGATTTTGGTAGATTAAAGCTGATTAACACCTGGAGTTTGATATGGCTGATGAGTCTCAAAAGAGAATAGATGAATTAAAACGCCGTATCCGGCATGTGAATCTGTACACGGAATATTATTACAGAATCGCTTATGGTTATGATGCTACCGGGATAAAGGGTTTATGCGCGGGAGTGGCTTTTCCGGAATCTCAGGAGGATATAGTTTCAATTGTTTTAAATGCGGCAAGTCTCGGCATTCCACTTGTACCGAGGGGCGCGGGAACTGGATTTTCAGGAGGCTCGGTGCCTGCGGATGGCAGCCTTGTTGTTTCCACTGAAAAAATGAGACGCGTTCTCTCTTTTGACCGGAGAATAGGTGAGGTGGAGGTTGAGAGTGGGATTGTAAATGGAGAGCTGCAGAATTATCTAAGGCCGTCCGGGTTTTTCTATCCCCCGGATCCTGCGAGCTACAAGGTTTCTACTATAGGTGGTAATATCGCTGAGAATGCCGGTGGTCCCAGGGCGTACAAATATGGCGTAACACGCCGCTATGTACGTTCGCTGAAATGGATTACTTCAGACGGCGAGTATCTGGAAAGCGGACCCGGAGGCCCAGCCGCTTTTCTTATTGGTTCTGAAGGGACACTTGGGATTATTTATTCAGCGCGGCTGGCACTATTCCCTATTCCAAAAACAAGAAAGACATTTCTTCTCGGCTCCAGCGGCGACGGAAACGCTATCGACATAGCTTCGAATCTTCTTCATTCAGGCTTCAGCCCGAGCGTTCTTGAGTTCATTGATTCTAAAACAATGAGGTGCGTAGCTGAGCATATGGATATTTTATCGATTATTGAGGATAGAGGAAATTCGAGCTATCTCTTTCTTGAAGTTGAAGGGACGGAAATAGAAACTACTGATCAGCAAAGGCACCTGAATGATTTTTGCGAGCGACACGGATTTTTGCTGACCACTGCAGAGGGTGAGGAAGAGAGAGAGATTCTCTGGGAATTGAGAAGATCGATCAGCCCGAGCCTTGCTAAAAAGGGGATTACAAAGGTTAATGAAGATATCGCGCTTCCCCTTGGGAAACTAGCTGAGGCAGTGGTACGTATTCATGAGCTTGCTCGCGATAAAAATCTTGATTGTTATATTTTCGGGCACTGTGGTGACGGAAATCTGCATGTTAATATTATGACGGATAGACGGAAGAAATTGGAGATGAAGAGATCCGGCGAGTTTGTTAGGGATCTCTTTTCGTATGTGATTGCGGCGGGAGGTACTCTAAGCGGTGAGCATGGAATCGGTATTACGAAGCGTCCCTTCCTTAATCTGGCATTTTCCCCGGAGGAACTTCGCCTGCAGGAGGGGATTAAAAATGTTATGGATCCGGGGGCTAAACTTAATCCGGGAAAATATTTTGACAAAATAGTATCGGCAGGGAGAGGGTGGACAAGTTGACGCGTGCTTTTATAGACAGGGTGAAAATAGATGTAAAATCAGGTGATGGGGGAAATGGATGCGTGAGTTTTCGTAGAGAGAAATATGTTCCGCGCGGTGGGCCTGATGGTGGAAATGGCGGAAGAGGTGGGGATGTTATCTTTCGGGTTGATTCCGGTATCAGGACATTAATTGATCTTAGGTATAGAAAAAGTTACAAGGCCGGTGACGGTAAAGCAGGTTCAGGGGCGCGTAAAGCCGGGAAATGTGGTGAATCGATTGTAGTCAGGATACCTCAGGGAACCCTCGTGGAGGATTTTGAGAGTGGTGAAATTCTGGCTGATCTTACAGGTGAAAACGATGAGCTTGTTCTGCTTAAGGGAGGGAGAGGAGGCAGGGGTAATTATACATTTCGTTCATCAACGAACAAGACACCGCGAAGAGCCACCGGCGGCGAACCTGGGAACACGAAAATATTGCAGCTGACAATGAAAGTAATAGCGGATGTTGGACTGGTCGGGCTTCCCAACGCGGGGAAATCAACTCTCCTTAACGGTGTAAGCGCGGCGCATCCGCGTATAGCTTCATACCCCTTCACTACGCTGACCCCAACCCTTGGGATTGTGGCGATCGGTGAACTTGCCTCATTTTGCATGGTTGATATTCCGGGGCTGATTAAAGGAGCTCATAAGGGAAAAGGGCTGGGAATACAGTTTCTTCAGCATATTGAGCGCTGCCGTGTTCTTTTATTCGTCATCGACGCGTCCGTCTCTGAAGTAAAGGATGTATATGATCAGTTAATTGGTGAACTTGGCGCTTACAGCGCCGATCTTCTTTTGAAGCCTAGGGTAGTAGCCCTGAACAAAATTGACTTGTTAGAAGAGCCTTTTCCGGATGATTTTTCCTTCGCTCAGGAAGAAGAGTTTTATCAAATTTCTGCCGCTACGGGCAAGGGTATTCCTTTATTACTTAACAGGTTATATGAGATTGTTAATGAACATTCGAGGGTAGAGGATCAAGAACCGAGCCCATAAAAAGGGGCAATCCGCTACTCTTATCCTTTATAACCAGGAAGTAAGGCCTGTTGAAGATCAGGTTGAAAGGTTTAACGCGATCATGCATTGTAGAGGTTAATTTTATTGTTACCGCCGTTACTCCGGCTGCTTCAGTGCCCTTTTCGTCAATCTTTAGAAATGTTTTATGAAGAACCTTGCTTATATACACCCTTAATCCGCTCTCGATTTCGCACATCCTTGAGAAATCCGCGTTAACCGGAGAGAATGCTATTTCCATACCTAGGGCTGAGAGAGATTTGTTCAGGTTTGACTTATATTCGATCTTCAGTTTTGGCATTTCAATGGTACCCTCGCGTTTTATAAATTCAGGCTCCCATAGCTTCCACGATTTATATGAGAGGTTTTTGTAGAAAGCGTTAAGGTCTGAATCTATGTTCGGCAGAAAAAGGGAGATACTTGTCTTTCCGTCTCCGTATGGAAGCATTACAGCCTCAAACGATTCCGTTTTCAGGTATTTAAAGCTATCCCGCTGTTTCATCATATCTACTCTTATTTCTTTTCCGTCAGAAAGATAAAAGGCGCGCAGCTTTGTCTTGCTCTTATCAAACTCCTTTGCCCAGCTGCCCTTAAAATAGATCGCGTTAACGAGATAGGCAATATCAGCGGGGGAGACTGTTTCTACGATCTTGCTTATTTTTCCATTTGTTTTTTTATTTACCCATTCGTTTATCGGTGTGGCGGAAGTAAGTGGAAAGAGATCGGCGAGAAAGAATTCTTTTGTGTCCGATTTAAATTCTTCGCGAAATTTAATTGATTCCTTGAGCCAGATCGAGTTGGCTATCGACAGTTCTACCTCTTCGTCTTTTTGTAATAAATTCTGAATTAGGCTTTTGTTGCCGGCCTTGAATATTTCACGTTTTATACCTTTTAGCCTCAGGCTTCGCAACATTGCTTTTTCTGTTTCCCCATCGCTTCCCCCAGTTGTCATAGCCAGCGCCAGCGCGACACTCGCGGGGGAGATAAAGATATTTTTATTCTTATGCGCGGCGGCTTCTTTTTGATAGAGATCAAAACTGAATTCAGCATAAGCCCTTTCGACATCATTCGGCGTCATTTTTTCCGTGTTGCCGGAAGGAAGTGAAAAGGCGGCAAGTGAACTTGCCGCAATCAGTATAAAGAAAACTGGAATTATATTTGAATTTGACATCTTGTACCCCCGAAGTAGAAACGGTTCTATTAATACACCCTATTTAAATTAACAGTTGTATGGCTATGAATCAATGTAATAGAGGGGCACCCTACTTATTTCTAATGGAGTTTTTAAATAACAAATAAATACGACGCGGGGAATTAACCCGCGCCGATTCTTATAGATCATATACTAATTGTCGATTTTACCGCACGGTTCTAAGCATTGTTTATCGCTCTTTTCCTTATGATCACACCGGCGGTCACCAGCATAGCAAGAACCATGACCGCCAACACGGGAGCACTGAAAAGAGGAGTGGCGTAAGGATCTCGATATTATCTTTTTTTATGGACAATCGGTTTCGAATCAGATAACTATATAACATGTCATAGCGTTTGAGCAGAGATAAAGGCCGGCTCTTCTGATTGGCATAAACTAACCCTGGCAAGTGTGTCATGGATAATTGAATCAAATA
>DAOWMJ010000091.1 GCA_030643145.1 Candidatus Latescibacterota bacterium
AAAATCCGGTTCGAAAACGGCGTCTATTCACAAAAAAAAAGTTATTTATTGCCGGCGCCACGTTTCTTCCTCGCGGGAGATGGAACTAAGCGGATCTCACGGCTGTAACTTCGCGGCGGGGACAATCTGTCCTTTATATTAAATATGTCAATAACCCCTTCTTCGGTAGCCACAAACACGGTATCCCCTGCCGCCACCAGCTCATCCGCCAAAGAAGACAATAATAAACTGCCCTTTAGAAAAAAACCATCCCGACCCGGCACAAACTGTAAAACAACGCCATTCTGAAGCTGCGCCACTATCTTTCCATCACAACCCGCCGCCGCGACTCTTCCGGGAAGAGGGATTCTGTATATTTCACTCATATCCTCCGGATTCATTAAAACAAGTGTGTCCCCCGGCGTACGTTTTGAGTGGTAAAGAAGAACAGCGCTGTTATTAATAATCCCTACTACTCTTCTTTCGGCGTTATCTATCTCAAAGGTACTGATTCTATCAAAAAGGTTTTCTCTGTCGATCGAGAAAACACTTAATTTTTTATTGCTAAACCCATACAGCTTGCCTGAATAACAGAAAATATCATCCAGTTCCGCGGCAAATTTTACATATCTTTTGTCAATTTGCCCATCTCTGCCGGAAAGATAATAACAGAATCCATCGTCACAAACAGCCAGAAGTCCCTCTTCAACAGCGGCAAGCCGTAAAATGTTTCTTTTCAGATCTCTCTGCCACAGTAAACGCGCGCCATCCTTCGCGCGAGCAAGAAAGTAAATTCTGGATTTGCGCGTAAAGTTAACTCCACACGCGGCGAAATCAACACCTGTTACAACATCGGCTATCTTTGCCACAGTATGTATATCATCTATTTCTACCTCTTTTTCAGGTCGAACCGGCGTTTTCGGGGGGTAGGGAAACACCACAAATACGAGTTTACTCTCCACGCGGCCTTTTCGATTTTTCTTTAACAAGAACCCCGGGAGTTTCTCTGCATTCGAATATTCTGGTGGATCAAAGCAAATATCATAAAAGGAAAGTGTGTCTTGCTGCCGGCCGTATACACCAAGATCCAGACTCGCGGGAATGGCTTCTACCTTGATGGACAATTGAACATTATAAGGGTCTTTGACTTTGATCTCTTTAAGAATTTTATCCCTTTTTTTCCTGCCGGGAACCGAAACAATTTCATACGGCGAGAGATCCGGAGAAAGAGGAAAATAGAGGTATCCCACCCTTTCCTCACCCGGCTTCAGGGTAAGGTGTTGAAAAAAATACTGATCGCTCATCTTATAGAAAGAATTTCCCGCAAGCCCTCGAAATAACCTCCCCTTGGTAGCTTCGTCATAAATATAATAGCCACCCAGGGGAGGAAAAATGATACTCGCCACAATATTTCCGGCGCCTTTTTGCCTGTATCCAGTCCTTTTGCCCCCTTGGATCCTTTCAATAACTTCAAATGGCTTAAGGGGCGAAAATTTCTCTCCTTCGACCGTAAACGATATCCCGCCAAGTTTTTCCCGGAGCCCGGGGAAAGAAGATCCATTCAGTACAATCGATGCTGTATCATTGTTCCGCACCCCAACCTGCACGGGCACAATGCCCGAATCGGGAAGGAAAGTGTGGAAAAGCTGATTGATTTCTTCGGGATCAGAAAGAAATTGAGCCGATACCGCAATACCGGCGCCCGGGATTTGTTCTTTTTCCTGAAATTCTATCGCAGAGAATTCAAGCTTTCGACAGGACAAAAACAAAACACTCAGAATAATTAGAAAAAGGGCGGCACCTTTCGCCTGAGATAAACTCCTGAATTTGTTTCTACTAAAAATATTATTCCGTTCCGCGTCAATCACAATTTTCTACTCCAATCAATTTTCAATATTTTATTTCATTTTTGAGCCCTTCAATGAGAACAGCCCTTCCGAGAGGTATAACCTTACAGTATTTATCCATTGAATCAAGAAAACATTTATTATCACAGAAGCCGCCTGACAAGTAAAGTTCAGAAGGCCTTTGTGTGAAATTAAACACATTGCGAACCATCCCGTGTATAAACTCCGCCACACTTCTTCCGGGCGATTCGCCGTTTGAAACAGACTCTAAAACCCTCTCCATACCGAATACCCCACACGTCACATTTATCCAGCTATCTACCGATTCAAGAGAAGAAAAGTCGATCTCGTAATAGTTCGCGAGAAGTTCAATTGTCACGCCGGTTGTCGCGCCACAGGCAAGATTCCAGTCAATTTTTTTAACCTTCCTCCCTTTGAATCTGATATACTTTATATCCCTCCCCCCCACATCAACAATCGAAAAATCGTCTTTATCAACAAAAGAAAGCCCGCCTTCAGCCAATGCCAGTAACTCATTTTTGAATATCCCGCATCTCTTTTCAGCGCTGTGCCCAGTTGCAACAGCAAATGGAGAGCCGTTTCTGCGAACCATCTCACGCGTTGTAATAATCTCCAGCGAATCCGATTCTACATCAAGTATTTTCGTCCAGGTGCTGCCGCAATCAGCGAGTTTCACTTTCTTCTCCAGATAGACTCAAGAAAAACACGGGTATTTCATTATCGACTAGGATAAGATAATTTAATAAAGGCTTCCACCTTCGAAAGTATTGAATTATTTACATCACGATGACAATCCACAAAAAGCCCATCATATTTCTCGGCCAGGTGATGCGCCAGATCCTGTTTAGCGCAGAAACTCTGTGTAAAAAATACCGTGGGAACATTTTCGTCCACGTAACACTCCATTTCCAAATCACCGGGGCTCCCCGCCTCAACACACCTTGTCCAACCATAAATATGCGTTGTCGGCGGAAAAATATCCAAAATTCTGAAATCGTGAGGAGGAACACCCCAGAAACCATGAGTCGGTTCACACGCCCGTGTCTGATTAACGGAAGAAGGAGATTGAATAACCGTTTGCATTATCCTGTCCACTCTCTCGGCCAGAGAACCCTCAGCTGTGGAATAAACAAGAGGCCTCTTTTCGAATTGTTCCGGAGGAAATCGCGATTCAATAACGTTAAATCCTGTCTTCCTTAAAAGGAACGCGGCATACCTGCCCCTGTCACATTTCCCTTCACCCACATCGGCAACTATCGCTGTCAGCCTCTTTGAAAGCTCCATCGCGTTATCTACGATATTTGCAATTATTCGACAAGTGGTGGATTGAATAACCATTGAATCAGGAGCACCCCGCGCGACATCCAGATCTATAAACTCCAGGTCAGAGCCAAAACGCTCTCTCACTGATCTAAGAACAGAACGCTCGGGGAACCCGTAATACCCGATCAATTTTTTCGATTTCAAGTTTTCCATAGGATAACAGTAAAAGAAAAACTACTAACCGCCATTTTCAATATTCTCGATAATTTCAAGTACTTTCTCGGCATTTCCGGCTTTAATAAGATTTTCTCTGAAACCCTCGATACCGATCATCTTGACAATTCTGGCAATAGCCTGAACATGCGGGCCAGCTTCTGAGGAAGGGGCAATCATCAGGAAGAAAATATAAGCCGGTTTCCCGTCCAGAGAATCAAAATTAATCCCCTCTCTGGAAATGCCGATCACAATCCTCAACCTGTCGACCTCGTCACATTTCGCGTGAGGAATAGCAATACCCTTTTCCAGGCCGGTGCTCCCCTCATTTTCTCTTTCCATAACAGCCTGATAAATCACGTCCGCCCCGCAACATGTCATACTCTCGGAAAGCATTTCCACGAGCTCTTCTATAACCTCTTCCTTATCTTCAGCTATAAGGTCGGTCTTGATACACTCAATTTTGATATAATCCGTTAACTTCATTTCATAACCTGCCTTTGAATTTGTATCCTGCTCCCGGGTTTATCTTAGACGAAACTTAATTAATTCAGGATGGGAACGCAAGAAGCAGCCTTCTTTCGTTCAAAAAACCTACAGGGCTTCAAAGATATTTTCTATTTTCTCTTCTCCCCTAACAACCATCACCGGGCAGGAGACCTTTCTTAATATCTGTTCTCCCTCTTCATAGAATGAATCTTTAAGGCTCTGCACCTCACCCAGTTCCCCCTGAATAACAAGATCAGCTCCATACTCCTCTGCTTCCCGCAGCACCTCCTCATAAACAACACCTTTAAGAAGAATGGTCTCTAACTGAACTCCCTTGCCCTCAGCGAGTTTCTTAACATAGTCTAAATACCGTTTCCCATCATCCTCAATATCTCTTTCGTAATCCATCTTCTCTACCTTTACAAAAATCTTCGCTTTGAGAAGTTCGTTTAAAAGGTTTTCATTTACAACATAGACCGCACGCAGCTTGCTCCCGTAGGCTTTTGCCATTGTAATAGCCATACGTGTAGCCAGAACAGATGATTCACTTCCGTCAACATAGAGAAGAATATTCTGCAAGGGATTTACACTATCCATTGACTTCCCCTTTTCTGCGGGAAAGACGGTCTTTGACCATTTTTAGAACAAAGAACGCTTCCCTTTCCGATTCTTCCAGGGCCATTTCAATATATTTTAATGTTTCCTGATAATCAGGAATAAATATTTTCTCAAGGGCATTTACCCGCCTGATTGTTTTTGCCACTTCCCGCGACAGCCTTACAAGTGAAATACGCGCTTCAGCTAAATCACCCAGAAGATGAAGTACTTCACGAAATCTTTTTATAGTTTCATCGATCCAGACACTGCTCTCCGGAGCCGCGAAATAAGGCGGTGAATCTTTGAATCTAACCTTTACATTCGGCAGAGAAACTCCCATCACCCTTCTCTGCGAGAAAGAAATATCAGATTTAATATTCACTCCGGGAGCTACAAGACTTATCTCCCTTCTTCCCATACGAAGGGTCAATTGATCGAGGGCCTCGAATGCCTCACTCAACCTCTTTTCCGTGTTGCGCTGAGCCTCGACAGTACGATCAATAAGCCCCATAAGCTCTACAACAAGAATCTTTCGTTTTTGGTCAAGGAGTTTCCACCCCTCCTCCGCGAAACCCAATTCACGCTGTATCTTCATCAGGTTGGTTTTTGTCGGCGCTACTTCATATTTTGCCATACAATCACTACTCCAATAGATATCATCTACTTGCCGTCCAAGCTCTTTCTACTCTCTGCCATAATACTTGTTAATTTCTTCCTCGGAAATTCTGTAGAGTTCTTCCTTCGGCAGAGAGGATAAAATCTTCCACCCTAAATCAAGAGTTTTAATAATATCCCTGTTTTCATACTCACCCTGAGTTAAGAATTCGTTTTCAAATCTTTCTCCAAATTCGAGATATATCTTGTCCAGCGGCGCGAGTTCCTCTTCACCTATAACGGCAGCCAGAGCCCTTACATCCTTTACATGAGAATAGGCCGCGAATAGCTGGCTCGCGACATGGGGGTGATCCTCTCTCGTCATGCCCTCGCCGATACCATCCTTCATCAAACGCGAAAGAGAGGGCAGCCCCGCTATCGGCGGATAAATGTTTCTATGATCCAGTTCCCTTTCAAGCACTATCTGGCCTTCGGTAATGTAACCTGAAAGATCCGGAACAGGATGTGAAATATCATCGTTGGGCATTGTCAAAATCGGCATCTGCGTAATTGAACCCTTGATGCCCTTAATCATCCCGGCGCGTTCGTATATAATTGAAAGATCACTGTAAAGATATCCCGGGTAACCCTTTCTGCTCGGTATTTCCTCGCGTATCGTGGAAATTTCTCTCAGTGATTCACAGTAATTCGTCATGTCGGTCAGGATAACAAGTACATGCATATTCATATGAAAAGCCAGAAATTCTGCCGCTGTCAACGCTGTTCGGGGAGTTACAAGCCTTTCAACAGATGGATCATCGGCGAGATTTAAGAAAAGGACAACCTTTTCCAGAACACCGGATTCTTCAAAGTTTTTTATAAAATATCTTGCCACATCGTGTTTTATCCCCATAGCCGCGAAGACCACCGCGAATGACGCATCTTCCCCGATTATTTTTGCCTGGCGGGTTATCTGAGCAACAATCTTGTTATGAGGAAGCCCTGAACCGGAAAAAATGGGCAGTTTCTGACCGCGCACAAGCGTATTCATCCCATCGATCGCGGAAATTCCGGTCTGAATAAATTTCTGAGGATACTCTCTGGCCGTCGGATTAATCGGGAGACCATTAACATCCATCCTGAAATCTTCTCTGGGCGGCGGGCCGTCATCTATCGGTTGACCAAGCCCATTAAAAACCCTCCCGAGCATCTCTTCGCTAACCCCGAATTTTAACGGCTCACCGCGGAAACGTACCCTTGTACCAGGTATGGAAAGTCCGGATGTCCCTTCAAAAATTTGAACCACAGCCGCGCCTTCGCTGGCTTCTAGTACCATTCCGAGCCTTACGTTTCCAGCCGGGTCTATAACCTCGGCAAGTTCATTATACCCGACATTATGAATCCCCTTTACCATGATAAGAGGCCCTGAAACCTCCTCAATTCCTATATATTCTCTTCCGCTGCTTATATTCTTCTCCGTCATAACTTCACCATTTTCTAATCAAACATATCTTCAATCTGTTTCATCGAATGTCTCAGATTATCTCTTATTTCATCTATCTTATCAATTTCGTCGTTTGAAATGGTAAACTTAATTCTATTGATTTGAGAAACAACTTTTAATTTCTTGAGCTGATGTATATTGGCCCCCCTCTTGATATTTTTCAATCCCAGCTCATAAAATTCCAGTATGACCTCCAGCATCTTGACCTGTTTTTCAGGAGTACAGTACATATCGATCTTATCAAAGCTATTCTGCTGTAAAAAGGCATTCTGGAATATCAGACATGTCTCAAGCACAATCCTTTTAGTATCGGGAAGAACATCCGGACCAACCAATTTCACAATTTGCTGCAACTTCCCTTCCTGTTGAAGGAGATCCATGATCCCGCGGCGAAGTTCCATCCACCGGCCGTCCGATTTTTCCTGCCACCAATCACTTATCTCGTCGACATATTCGCTGTAGCTGTCAAGCCATGAAATAGCCGGATAATGACGGGCGTTGGCAAGCTGCCTGTCAAGCGCCCAGAAACATCTTACAAATCTTTTGGTATGCTGCGTAACAGGCTCGGAAAAATCCCCGCCGGGGGGCGAAACAGATCCCACGATACTGATCGATCCCTCAAGGCCTGAATATGTTAACCCCATCCCCGCTCTTTCATAAAACTCCGCGAGCCTTGTTGGTAAATACGCCGGATAACCCTCATCAGCGGGCATTTCTTCCATACGCCCGGAAAGTTCTCTGAGCGCCTCAGCCCATCGCGAGGTGGAATCCGCCATAATCGCCACATGATAACCTTGATCCCTGTAATATTCAGCTATCGTTATTCCTGTATATATTGAAGCCTCCCGGGCGGCTACCGGCATATTTGAAGTATTCGCTATCAGTATTGTTCTTTCCATAATCGGCCGTTTGGTCCTGGGGTCAATCAGCTTGGGGAATTCCTGAAGGACATCCGTCATTTCATTGCCACGTTCCCCGCATCCAATATAAACAATGATATCGGCGTTGCTCCATTTTGCCAGGGCATGTTGAGTCATTGTCTTACCCGTTCCAAAACCTCCCGGAATCACGACCGTTCCACCTTTTGCAACCGGGAAAAGAGTATCGATAACCCTTTGTCCGGTAATAAGCGGAGTAGAAAGCGTCAATTTTTCCTTCAAGGGACGAGGCTTCCGTACGGGCCAGTGATGGTTAAATTTTATCTCTATCACCTCGCCGCCGGAACTCTCTACCTTCAGGGCGGTCTCCGTTACATTGTACTCTCCAGCTTCCGCGACCCATGTAACCCTCCCCTTGACCCCTGGGGGAACAAGAATTCTGTGTTCGATCAGTTTGGTTTCCTGAATCTTCCCTATTATTTCTCCCATATCCACTTCGGTTCCGGCCTCAATCAGAGGCTCGAAATTCCATTTTATTTCATGATCGAGGGGTGAAACATGAATTCCTTTCTGAATATACTTACCAGAAGTATTCCGAATAACCTCCAGCGTCCTCTGAATACCGTCATAAATTGTCCCT